>JBEAPQ010000137.1:0-3692 GCA_041164325.1 Planctomycetota bacterium
GAGCGGGGAGCTACGTGGCGGCGGGGGGGATGCTCGCCGTGCAGACGGTCTGCAACCTCTTCATCCCTTCGGGCTCCGGCCAGGCCTACGTGACGATGCCGATCATGGCGCCCCTCGCCGACCTGACCGGCGTCACGCGGCAGACGGCCGTGCTCGCGTTCCAGATGGGGGACGGGTTCACCAACACGATCGTGCCGACCAACGCCGTGCTGATGGGCATGCTGGCGATGGGGCGGATTCCCTACGGGCGCTGGCTCCAGTTCATGGTGCCGCTCCTGCTGAAGATCTACGCCGTCGCGCTGGCCGGGCTCTTCTTCGCGGTTGCCGTCGGCTACCAGTGAGTGAGAGTGTGTGACGAAATCTCGTCACGCACTCTCCCGCGGCCGCGGAGCGGCCGCCGAGCAAGCATCTCGCCGCCTGTCGACTGACTTCGTCCCCATTCGTGAGCCCGACCGCGAACGTGGCGGCGGGGTGGGTCCGGTCGATTCAGCGCCGCCGCACCAGCAAGAGCTTCGGCTCGGTCATCTCCTCGATGGCGTAGCGCACGCCTTCCCGGCCCGTGCCCGAGTCGCGGATGCCGCCGTACGGCATCGCGTCGACGCGGGCCGAGGGGATGTCACCGAGCACGACGCCGCCGACCTCGAGGCGATCGAAGGCGCGGCGCGCGCGCTCGATGCTGTCCGTGAAGATGCCCGCCTGGAGGCCCATCCGACGGTCGTTGGCGCGTGCGATGACGTCGTCCAGGTCCTCGAAGGTCGCGAGCGTCAGGACCGGGCCGAACGCCTCCTCGCAGACGAGCGGCTGGTCGTCCGGAACGTCTTCGACCACGGTGGGCGCGACGAACGCGCCGCGGCGCGTGCCCCCGCAGAGGACCTGTGCCCCGGCCGTGACGGCTCGGTGGATCCAGCCCTCGACGCGCTCTGCCGCCGTGTCGCTGATCAGGGGTGACAGGAACGTGGCGTGGTCCAACGGTTCGCCCGTCTGCAGCCGATCCACGCGCTCCAGCAGCAGCTCGCGGAACTGCGGCTGGACCTCGGCATGCACGAAGACCCGCTGCACGCTGATGCAGCTCTGGCCGGCCTGGGAGAACGCACCGAAGACGATGCGGTCGACGGCGAACCCGAGGTCGGCATCCCGGTCGACGATGCACGCGGCGTTGCCGCCGAGTTCGAGTGTCATCCGCTTGCGTGGGGCCTGGCCCCGCAGCTGCCATCCGACGCGCACCGAGCCGGTGAACGACAGCATGCGGAGCCGCTCGTCGTCGACGAGTGCCGCCGCGTCCTCGTTGCTGCACGGCAGGATGCTGAACGCTCCGGTGGGCAGGTCGGTGCGGGCCAGGAGTTCGCCCAGGAGCAGTGCAGTGACCGGCGTGGCCGGCGCCGGCTTCAGCACGAAGGAACAGCCGGCCGCGATCGCGGGCGCGATCTTGTGGCAGACGAGGTTGAGCGGAAAGTTGAACGGCGTGATCAGCGCGCACGGACCGATCGGGAAGCGCTTGACCCACCCTTCGTAGGTCTCGCCGCGCGGCGAGCCGTCGAGCGGCACGTGCTCACCGCAGATGCGCGTCGCTTCTTCGGCGCCGAGCCGCAGCGTGTCGAGTGCCCGATCGACTTCGGCCTCGGCGAACTGGATGGGCTTGCCAGCCTCGAAGACCAGCGCCTCGGCGAACCGACGGCGGTCCGCCTGGAGCGCGTCTGCCACTTGGCGGAGCACGGCGGCACGACGCCAGGCCGGCCAGTCACGGAGGGCATCGAAGCCCTCGACGGACGACTCGATCGCGGCCTCCAGCACGGACCGGTCGGCCCGCGCCACGCGCGCCAGGGTCCCACCACGCCACTTGTCGATGACGTCGAGCCAACTTCCGGTCTCGACGGGGCGCCCGCCGAGCCACAGGGGGAGCGCGGTGGGCTTGGGGGCAGGCTCGGGCATGGTCGAACAGCGGCTGGGTGGTTGCGCCGCTCGGCTGCGGCTCAGGACTTCGGCAGCACGAGACCCTTCGCGAGGATGATGTTGCCGTACTTGGCGAGGTCACCGGTCGCGACGACCGCGAACGCCTTGGCCGCCCGTTCGTAGAAAGCGAATCGCTCGATGCGCTGCACGCGCGCCATGCCGGGCTGGTGGACTTCGATGGCCGCGCGGTAGCTGTCCTCGACGCTCGGGTCGAGCGTGTCTCCCGGGACCGCCGCCATCATGCCGATCGGGCAGTCGACGTAGGTGTCCAGCGGGAACAGGCGGGCGATTCCGTCCAGGAGCGGTGCGATGGCGAGGCCGTCGGCGCGGATGACCGGCGGTCCGAGGCTGCAGGCAGGAAAGTGGGCGTCCGCGAGCACGATCTCGTCACCGTGCCCCATGCGACACAGGGCAGCGAGGAGGTCGGGTCCGATCAGAGGTGAGATGCCGACGAGCATGGCCGCAGCGTAGGCGGACGCCGGACGCCGCGCACCAGGGTCCCCGCCTCAGCGCCGCGTCAGCTCGAGGATGCGACCTTCCAGCTCCTCGGCGCGATCCTCGTGGCCGGAATCGATCAGTGTCCGGATCAGCGGTTCGAAAGGGCGCCGGATGAAGAGTTCCCAGCGGCCGCGGCCCCGGCCGTCTTCGGCGTGCTCCGGGAGATTCTCGGCGATCAGCGCGAGGACCCGGTCTGCGCGGATCATCGCGGCCGTCGGGTTGCCGAGCTGGACCTCGAGCCGGGCCACATCGATGACGTCCGCGACCGTCAGCACGCGTTGCTGCAGCGAGTCCTCGGCCTGCTGGAGTTCGATGGAGCGGAGCAGCGCCGTCACCGCGTCCTCGAGCTGCCCGGCCGACTCCGCGATCCGGGCTCGTGCACGCAGCGCGTCGGCGAGTCGGCGTCGGTGATCGACGAAGTCCGGATCCGCAGCGCGCAGCTCCTCGAGCGTGTGGATCGCCGCGTCGATCTCGGCGAGCGCCTCCGTGGGCTGATCGGCGTCCGCGATCGCCCGCGCGAGGCGCAGCCTGGTCTCGGTCGAGCGCAGCAGGTCCGGCGACGATGTGGTGGGTCGAACGGCGAGCGCGCGCCGGACCAGGGCGACCCGTCGGTCCAGGGGAGTGGAGGCTTCGAGCGTCATGGCGCGGGCCTCGAGCGCGTCAGCGAGGAGTCGCGCATGTGCTTGGGTCGAGGGCGCGGACGTGTGGAGCGCTTCGGCAATCTCGACCGCACGGTCCACGAACTCGACCCCCTTGGCGCTGATGGACCCGCGCGACTCGGGCCGCATCCGCATGCGTCGGAACATCAGCAGGCGCTCGGCGAACTCGAGGTAGGTGCGCGCGAGCTCCGACTGGTAGGTCGAGTTGTCTGGCGCGTCCTTGGCCAGTGCCTCGAGCCTCTCGATCGTCTGGCGGACGATGTCGAGGTTCGCGAAGCCGTCACTGTCCATCGAGCCCCGGTTCGGCATCGTTGCCAGTGCGAGGTAGCGCCCGCTCCGGGCCGCCGCGAGCTGGAACGCCGACTGGTCAGGCTGGGCCTCCGCCAGCGCCAGGTTCAGTCGGTACGCCTGCTCGAGGTGCTTCTGTGCCGCGGCGCCTGCGCCGAGTGGCCCGCCGCGGCCCGGCGGCCGATCCCCCGGCGCAGGCTCCATGTCCCGGCCCGGTGCGGAGCGCGGCGGGAACCGGCGGTCTCCGGGATCCGCCATCGGCGATGGGTTGCCGCCCCTGCGTGCGAATGCCGAGCG
>JBEAPQ010000138.1:0-9759 GCA_041164325.1 Planctomycetota bacterium
AGATCCAGGACCCCGATGACGTCCGTCGGCTCGGGCCCGATCGCCAGCTCGAGCGGACTCTCCTCGCCATGCCCCGAGGCTCGCGACCGACGCGAACGCGCGGCATCCACGAGGATGTTGCGGATCACCCGGCCTGCCAGTCGCAGGAAGTGCTGGCGGCTCTGGTAGTCACGTTCCTGCCCGCCGGTCAGCCGGATCCATGCCTCATGCACGAGCATGGTGGGTTGGACCGTGACCTGCCGGCCTTCCTTGGCCATCTCGGCACCGGCGACCGCGCGGAGCCGCGGATACAGCCACGAAGCGACAGCTTCCTGGGCTGCTTCGTCTCCGACCCGGAGGTCTGCGAGCAGCGCAGTGATCGGGACGCTTGGGATGGACGACATGATGGACGGCTGAGTTCGGCAAGGTTGCCACTCGCGGGGCGGCGCGGCAAGGCGACCCGCTTGCCACGGCGCGCGCTGACCTGCGCGCGGGTATCCTCCCGAGGATGAGCCGCAAGCAGCAGCGGATCGAGAACCTGCGTCAGAGGATCCCCGAGGTCTCGCCGCTCGAGGCCCATGCACTCGCGGCCTCGGGCGCCCTGCTGGTGGATATCCGTGAGACCGAGGAACTCGCGGCCGGAACCCCGATCCCGTCGATCCACGTGACCCGTGGGTTCCTCGAGCTGCGGATCGAGGAACTGGCCCAGGACACATCGCGGACGATCGTGGTGCTCTGTGCGGGAGGCGTCCGCTCGCTGTTCGCTGCGGACAGCCTGCAGCAACTGGGCTACGGCGACGTGCGCTCGCTGCGCGGCGGTTACCAGGCTTGGCTCGAGGCGCGGTTGCCAACGGCCACGCCATCCGCGCACGCGCTCGACGCCGGCCAGCGCGCCCGCTACGCCCGGCACCTCGCCATCCCGGAAGTCGGGGAATCCGGGCAGCGTCGCCTGCTGGACGCCCGCGTCGTCCTGGTCGGCGCAGGCGGACTGGGCTCCCCCGCCGCGCTCTACCTCGCCGCGGCCGGGGTCGGTCGCCTGCGGATCATCGACGGGGACACGGTGTCGCTGTCGAACCTGCAGCGCCAGATCCTGCACAGCGAAGCCAGGGTCGGACTCGGCAAGTCCGAGTCCGCACGCCGGACGCTCAACGCGCTGAACCCCGACGTCGACGTCGAGGTCGTCGCCGAGCGCCTGGTCGCGGACAACGCCCGCACGCTGCTCGCTGACGCCGACGTCGTCGTCGACGGCTCCGACAACTTCGCGACGCGCTACCTCGTCAACGACACCTGCTTCGCCGCGGGGGTCCCCCACGTCCACGGTTCGATCTTCCGCTTCGAGGGACAGGTCAGCACGTTCTGGCCGACGCGGGACGGGGCCCACGCGCCGTGCTACCGATGCCTGTTCCCTGCACCGCCGCCGGCGGAACTCGCTCCCGACTGTGCGACCGCGGGCGTGCTCGGCGTGCTCCCCGGGGTGGTCGGGACGCTCCAGGCCGTCGAAGCGATCAAGCTGCTCCTCGGCATCGGCGACGCGCTCATCGGCCGCCTGCTCACCTACGACGCGCTGGCCGCACGGTTCACCGAGTGGACCATCGGCCCCCGCCCGGATTGCGAGACCTGTGGGACAGGCCCCGCCGCTGCTCCCGCGGCCGAGGCGATCTGCCGGACGCAGACTTCCTAGCGTCCATTCGGGAGCGCGACCCGCGATCGTGTCCTCCCGGGGGGACACAGCGCGTCGCGGTCACCGCACACCGGGCACGAACGGCCCGAACCCGACCGTGCGCCCGCGCGGCCCCTGGAAGCGGGCCGGACCACCCTGGTAGACGCGGACGGCGCGTCCCTGCTCGATGAGCTGGCGCTGCTGCAGCGCTTGCTCGGCGCGGGCATTCTCGAGGTCGTGGTTGATGAGCACCGGAGGCGCACCCGGATCGGCTTCCACCGGAGCTTCGCACGCCACGGTCCAGGACCAGCCCTTCGGGTCCAGGTGCGCATCGTTGGTCCGCGCCCGGATCTCGGTCGTGTAGGTGTGCCCCGGCCAGAATGGATAGCCCACCGGATTCACGAGGCGGACAGCGGTCGTGCCCATGACCTGCCCCTCGTCATCGAGGACGTCGAGCCACACGAGGGCGAACGCGCGGGGCGTGTCGGTCGTGTTCTGGTAGGTCACACGCGCGCTGACGTAGACATCGCCGGGCCAGCCGACCAGCTCCCAGCGACGCACGGTCACCGTGCCCGCCTCCGGGAACTCGAACTCCTGCTCCTGGTAGCCCGCCCGCCAGAGATCCGCCTTCTGCTGCTTCAGCTGCTCGTACGGCTGCATGAACTCGTCGATCCGATCGGCCAGAGGCCGACGCGGCGTCAGCTGGCATGCGCCCAGGAAGAGCGGCAGGGCGAGGAGGAGAGCGGCTCGAGCGCTGTGCATGGCAGGGATCCTATGCAGTCTGGGACGGCGTGATAGCCCGCGGACCGGGGCGTGGCGGCTTCTGGTGTTGCAACCCCCGTGCCATGCGAGCACTGGATGCCTCAGTCCGCGAGCTGGAGTCCCACCGGACAGTGGTCGGAGCCGTGGACGTCGGCCTGGATCTCCGCTCCGCGCACGCGCGGCCAGAGCGCCTCATCGATGCAGAGGTAGTCGAGGCGCCACCCGACGTTGCGCGCCCGCGCGCCCTGCCGATAGCTCCACCACGAATACCCCACCTCGCCCGGATGGCAGCGTCGCCACGTGTCGACGTAGCCGCCCGCGAGGAAGTCGGTCATCCACGCCCGCTCGGCAGGCAGGAAGCCAGGGTTGTCGACGTTCTGCTGCGGCCGTGCGAGGTCGATCTCCTCGTGCGCGACGTTGTAGTCGCCCCCCAGCACCACGTGACGTCCGAGCGCGCGCTGCTGATCCAGGAATGTCCGCATCGCCGCGCCGTAGCCGAGCCGGTAGTCGATGCGGACTCCCTTTGCCTGGCTGTTCGGGAAGTAAGCCGAGCCGACGACGACATCCCCGAAGCGTGCGAACAGGGCCCGCCCCTCGACGTCGAAGGCCGCGTCCCCCACTCCGACGATCCACTCGTCGGGCTCGGACCGCGCGTAGATCGCGACGCCGCTGTAGCCCGGACGCTCCGCCGCGTGCACGCGGAGCACGCGGCCCTCGAAGTCCTGGAGCTCGGGAGGCACTTGCTCGGGCTTCGCCTTGGTCTCCTGGAGCAACACGACGTCGGCCTCGCGTGTGCGAAGCCAATCGGCGAAACCCTTGCCCGCGATCGCGCGGAGGCCGTTGACGTTCCAGGACACGATGCGCATGGGTCGAGAGGCTAGCGCCGACGGGCGCGCGGGCGAACCCAGAGCCGCCGCCCGCTATGGTCTCGCACCAACGCATGGAACGTGACCTCTCCCTGTGGATCCGCGAGGCGGCCGACCTGGCGGCCGATGCGCTGCCGCTGCCCGACACCACCGACGTCGTCGTCCTGGGCGGCGGCGTTGCAGGGATCTCGGCCGCGCTCGCACTCGCCCGCGGCGGTGCCGACGTGACCGTCCTCGAGGCTGGACGGGTCGCCAGCCGCGCGAGCGGACGCAACGATGGCCAGCTGCTGCTGGGACTCGGAGAGCACTACAACCGGATCGTCGGCCAGTTCGGCAGGGACGACGCACGCAAGCTCTGGGACTTCATCGAGCGCAACCAAGCCGCGCTTCGCGCCGAGTTCGCGGATGATCCGGCGCGCTGCGGACTGATGGTCGCGGGCGGACTGCGGCTCGCCGAGACGCCTCACGAGGCGTGCGAACTCGACGATGCCGCCGCCCTGCTCGCCGAGGACGGGATCGTCCACGAGCGGATCGATGCAGACGGGGTCGCGGAGCTCCTGCCGGAGGCCGTCGGTTTCCACGGCGCGCTGCGCCTCCCCGGCGAAGCCGTGATCCAACCGGCTCGCATGGTCCGCGCGCTGGCCGTTCGCGCCCGGGAGGCGGGCGCCCGCATCCACGAGGACTGTCCGGTCCTCGACGTCGAGGGCGCGGCGGGCTCTCTCCGTGTCCGCCTCGCGGACGGCCGTGCCCTGGGCGCGACTGCGGTCGTCCACTGCACGTCGACGCTCGCACGCCACCTGGATCCGACCGGATTCCTCGACGCCCAGGTCTTCCCGTTCCGCGGGCAGATCATCGCGACCGAGCCGCTCCCGGACGAGCTCGCGGCGCGCTTCCCGCCCGCCGCGATGTCGAGCAACTTCTGCTACGAGTACTTCCGGATGCACGACGCCCGGTTCGTGCTGGGAGGCATGCGCTGGTCCGTGCCGGGCGAGCAGCTCGGGATCGTCGACGACTCGACGTTCGATGCCCGGATCTCGGCGCACCTCGAGGACTACGCCCACCGGCACTTCCCGTGCCTCGTGGGCGTGCCCTTCCCCCACGTCTGGACCGGGATCATGGCGGGCACGTCCGACGGGCTGCCGCTGTGCGGAGCGCTCCCCGGCCAGTCCGGCGTGTTCGCGCTGCTCGGGTTCAACGGATACGGGCTGTCGTTCGCATGCGAGGCCGGACGGACGATTGCGTCGTTGATCCTCGACGGGCGGGCCGAGCACCCCGCCGCCACGATGCTCGCGCCCCGGCGTTTCGCGTGACGCGCGTCAGGTGCGGCCCGGAGGTGTTCCGCTGCCCCCGACACGCACGTCGAACCCGCGCGCGGTCAGCAGCGCATCGATCCGATCGAGGACCTGCCGGACGTAGGCGCGCTTCGCCGGGTAGGTGCCGGGGAAGAACGAGCGTTTGAACCCGTAGATCAGCACGTCCTTGAGCTCACGGGCCGTCAGGTCGAACGTCTCGACGGCCTTCCAGATCTCGTCGGTCATCGTCGTGCGCGAGACGAGACGGTTGTCCGTGCAGAGAGTCGTGCTGACCTTGGCATCCCGCATCAGCCGGAACGGATGCTGCGAGAGATCGGACCGGAGCTCGGGAATCGTCTGCTGGTTGCTGGTCAAGCAGACCTCGAGCGTGATCCGGCGGTCCGCCACGTAGCGGACGAGCTTCTCGACGTAGGCCTCGGGGTCCTGGATGCGCGGGTCCTGGATCCGATGCGCCGAGAACAGCCAGGTCCCGTGGCCGATGCGATCGGCGTGGCAATCGGTGATCGCCTGGAAGATCGACTCCGGGCCGTAGTCCTCCCCGGCGTGGACCGTCGCACCGAGGAAGTGATCGTGGATCAGCTGGTAGGCCTTCGCGTGGTGCTCCGCAGGGAACCCCCGCTCCTGGCCCGCCAGGTCGAAGCCGACGACCGGCAGCCCGTCTTCCTCGACCGCACGGACCGCCGCACGCGCCAGCTCCAGCGAGGCCAGCGCGTAGATCTCCTCGCGGGGCGCGTTGGGGAGCGCCTCGAAGAACGCGCGGTAGTGCTCGGAGAACTGCGGCAGGAAGAACCGCATCGCGCAGACCACGATGCCGGCCTCGAATCGCGGGAGATCGCCGCGGACGATCTCGGGGCGCGCGTCGATCTCACGCCGGGCCCGGTCGATGCCGCGGGCGACTGCTCGGAGCACGTCCGGCAGGCCGAACCCACGACGCACGTGCAGCTGGGGCGCGAACCGGATCTCGACGTAGTGGACGTTCTCCGCGAAGCAGTCGACACAGAGTTCGTAGGTGGCGCGCTCGAGCGACTCGGCGTCCTGGAGGCACGCGACCGTGAACTCGAAGCCCCGGAGATACTCGGGGAGGTTCTCGTAGGCCCGTTTGAACACGAGCTCGTGGAGACCGTCCGGCGTCGAACTCGGGAGCTCGACGCGGCGCTCGGCGGCCAGCTCGATCAGGCTCGCGATGCGGAGACTCCCGTCCAGGTGGACGTGGAGGTCCGACTTCGGTAGCGCGGCGATCAGTGCACGGTCCAGGACCGCCTGTCCTCGGGTCATCCGACGATGCTCCGCCATGCGCAGCGCCTTTGCAACGCGGGGCGACCGAGGCGAGGATCCCGACCGTGGACCCCGCCGCCTCCGGCTACGACTGGAAGTTCCTCGATGCCGACGCGGCGGAGCGACGGGCGTTCCCGGACGCCCGGGCGGCGGACGCCGCGGCGCGCGACGAACCGGTCATGCCGCGGAACCGGCTCCGCTCGGTCCACGAGGTGCGGGGGCCGGACGGCCGCCGCTACTTCCTGAAGCGCTTCGACGGGATCCAGTGGAAGAACCTGATCCGCAACCTCGGGACCGCACCCCGGGCGGGACGCGAGGGACCGCGGGAGGCCGCGGTCGCGCAGGCCCTCCGCAGCGCCGGCCACGGCGCGCCGCGACCCGTGGCCGTCGGCTGCCGCGGACGCGCGAGCCTGCTCCTGCTGGCCGAGGTCCCCGGCGCGCCGTTCGTCGACTGGATCCGCAACGGGCGCGCGGACCGACGCCTCGCGGACCGGGTCGCGGACCACTGCGGTCGGCTTCTCGCGGAGGGTTTCCGGCTCCCCGACCTGTCAGCGGACCACGTGTTCGTCGACGGCGATGACCCGGCGACGACAACCCTGTCCGTGCTCGACCTGCACGAGGGCAGCCTGGGACCCGCGACCCGGAAGACGCTGCGCCGGGTCCTCCGGCGTTTCGCGCGCTCCGTCGCAGGACTGCCGGTGCGGCGCACGGCGGCACTCCGGTTCGCGCTCCGACTCTGCCGCACCGCCGGCCTGGGCGCGGGTTCCAGGAGCCTCGTCGCGGCGCTCCCGCCGTTCGACACGCACGGCCGCTACGACCACGGCCTGCGCTCGAACCGCTATGCGACCCGGGCGCCGAAGCGCGCCTCCCGCGAGATCCAGCTGCTGCGGGACGTCTGGCCGGGCCGGGACGGCGATGCCATCCTCGATGCTCCGTGCGGGGCCGGACGGCTCCGCGCACCGCTGGAAGAGACCGGCATCACCTGGACAGGGTCCGACCGATCCGCCGCGATGCTGGTCCAGGCACGCGCGGCGATGTCCGCGGCCGGGTCCACGCGCGCACTGTGCCGTGCGGATGCGCTGGCGCTCCCGTTCGCCGACCGGAGCTTCGACGGCGTGGTCGTCTTCCGCTTCCTGCACCACCTGCAGCCTGCGGCCGCCGATCGCGCGGTGGCGGAGGCCTGCCGCGTCGCCGATCGCTTCGTCGTGGTGAGCTTCTTCCATCCCGTGTCGACGCACCACGTGCAGCGCCGCCTCAGTGCACTGATCCGTGGCAGGGCGCCGAACCGGTTCGCTGTGACCTGCCGGACGATGGATCGCTGGATGCACGCACGGGGCTTCGTCAGGCGCGCCGTCCGCGCGCAGGCTCCGTTCCTGCGCGACCTCTGGATCGCGACCTACGAACGCGCGGCGCCCTGACGCGTCGCGAAAGGCCGGCACGCGCTTGCCCTGCCCCGCGGAGCCGCGCGGTCAGGATCCGTCGCCGAGGATCCGGTCGAGTGCCGAGTGGACCGCGACGCCGTCGTCGTTCGCGTCGAGCGCATCGAACGCATCCTGGAGCGCGTCCCCCGCATCCTGCATCAGATCCGCCAGGCTGTCGGGTCCACCCGCGGGCACGAGTGCCCCGGCCTGGGCGAATCGCACGAGGGTTCCGTAGACCTCGAACAGCGGCAACCCGGTCGTCACCGCGATCTCGTGTGGCGAGATCGAGCCGCCGAGCAGAGACAGGACCTGGATCTCGAGCGCTCCCAGCACGAGGTGCGCGATCCGCTTCATCAGATCCGGCGCCGTCTCGATCGGTGCGTGCGCGTCGGGGAACACGCGCGACAGGCTCCGCCAGTCGTCGAGCTGCCTCGACAGTTCGAGCAGCACCGGCGTGATCCCGAGTCCGAGGTCGTGCTCGACCGCGAAGTCCGGCAGCGCATCGAGCCGTTCGTACGCGAAGCGCGCGTCACCCTCGTCACGCAGGAAGTCGAACAGGACTTCGAATCCGAGCCGGCGCATGACGCCGCGGGGATCATCCCGACCGAGCTCCCCCTGCTCCCACAGCGAGACGACCAGCGGCGTGCCGTCGGTCACGCGGCAACGGTCGGCCTGCTCGAGCACCTCCTCCGGGATCGCGTGCAGTCCGCCGAGCGGACCGCGGGGGAACACCCGTCGGCTGAGCCGGTGCGGATCGAGGAACGCGATGCGCCCATGGCGGACGTAGAGGTCGATCCGGTTGTCGGGTTTCTCCAGCTGGAGACGACCGGTGTGGCGGCCGGACCCGATCATCTGGAGCACCTCCTCCACCGCGATGAAGTCCGTCCGACCCGCGAAGCTGAAGTCGCGCGGCCCGGTGCTCGCGAGGATACTCGCGTCGACCGCGGACGCCAGATCCACGACCGCCGATCCCGCCAGCACGGAACCGAGGACCCACTCGGACAGCTTGACCGCGTCGCGGTCCGCCGCCCCCTGACCGAGCAGCGTGCGGAAGGCCTTCCGGACCTGCACGAACGCCAGCTCGGCGATCAGGTCCCGGGTGTCGCTCTTCGTGCCTTCGAGAGCCTGCTTCTGCGCGACCAGGTGGGCGGTCCGCTCGAGGAGGTGTTCGAAGTCCTGGCTCGCCGACTCCGAATCACCGGCCACAGCGGCGCGCAACACGCCCGCCACGTGCCGGGCGAGGGTGTCGACGTCGTCTGCCACGGCATCGATGTTCTGGAGTTCGGAGTCCACGGTCTGCCCTCGGAGGATCGGCTCCACGCGACGCACGCCTTGAGCCGGACCGACCCAGGAAGCCGCCGACTCCTTCGACCCTTGCCCGGACCCGATCCGAGACCGACGATCCCGCCATGCGAGCGGCCGTGCTCCTGCCCCTTCTCGGCGCACTGTGGGTCGGACCACGCCCGGATGGGCCGGCGGCCGCCGCGGCCACGCGCACGCCGGCACCCGGCTGCGCGGAATGCCACGCGGCGATCCACGACGAGTGGCGCCAGACGCGGCACGCCACCGCGTTCACCGACCCGGTCTACCAGGCGGCCCTGCGCGACCTCGAGGACCCCGCGCGCTGCCACGGATGCCACGCACCCGTCCCGGTCCTGGCCCGCTTCGGCCGCCCGCCGCGCGCGCGGACGGAGGACCCGCACGAGGGCATCACCTGCGCGTCGTGCCACGCGACGCGGCGCGGCATCGCCGGGCCGTTCGGGGCGCCGACCGACGCCCACGTGAGCGAGTCCCACCCCGCCTTCTCGGAGCAGGGCTCGGTGCACCTCTGCTCTTCCTGCCACGACCTGCGGATCGGCCCTGTCCTGCCGCTCGGCCGGGACTTCCGCGAGGCCGACCTCGGCAGCCGCGGCAAGTCCTGCGTCGGTTGCCACATGCCGAGCGTGCGCCGCCCGATCGCCAACGACCCTAACACCGGCTCCCCGAGCGGCCCCGAACGCCGCGGACGGAGCCACGCGCTGCGCGGCCCCTCCGACCCGGACTTCGCAGCATCGGCCTTCAAGGTCGTCGCGCGCCCGGACGGGGACCGGATCGAACTCGCGGTCGGCAACCGCGCGGGCCATCGCATCCCGGGACTGGAGTCGCGTCGCTTCGAGTTCGCGGTGATCCAGCGGGACGAGGCCGGCGCCGAGGTGGGACGCAGCACGGTCACGTTCGACGCAGAGAACCCCCTGCGGGCCGCCGAGACGCGGAGATTCCGGTTCCCGAAGTCCGACCGGGCGGTCCGCGTCGACATCCTCGGTTCGCACGTGCACGGCAGCAGCCCGCCGACGATCTTCCAGCGCGAGGACGTCGCGCTGCGCGACCGAGACCCCGCCGCCGTTTCACCACGGACACCCCGTTGAACCCCGCATCGCCAGAACCACTCGCCCACCTCGACGAGGCTCGCGAGATCCTGCAGGCTCTCGGGCTCGAAGAGCACG
>JBEAPQ010000139.1:0-6259 GCA_041164325.1 Planctomycetota bacterium
TGCGCTCCGGCCGGTCGTCGCCGTGCTGGCCTCGGTGACGGCCGTGGCGCTGCTCGGCCTCCTGCCGCGGGTGGAGCCCTCCCTGGACACGGGCGCAGGTGCGCGCGCGATCGCGAGTGCGATCGAGGCGGCGCGCGAAGAGCTCGACCTGGTCGAGGAGCTGGAGCTCGTCGACGAGCAGGAAGCTGCCGCGCTCGAGCAGCGTCTCGACGCGCTCGAGCAGCGACTGGCGGACCAGGAGGCGGTCGGCTGGTCGGACGTGGATGCGTTCGTCGACGCGGTGCGCGAGGCCAGCGAGGAATCCGCACGCGGCCACGAGGCCGTGCGCGCGCGCTCGGCCGAGCTGGCGAATGCGCTCGCTTCTCGCGACGCCGACGAGCGGGATCGGCGGGAGCTCGGGGCCATCGCCGCGCGCGCGCAGGAGCTCGGCATGTTCGAGGGCCTGCCGCCCGACGTGCGCGAGGCCCTCGAGTCCCTCGCCCGCCGCGGTGGAGCCGGGGACGGGGCGGCCGCAGGCGAGCCGAGCGGGGCTGCCCTCGATCCCGACAGCCTCGATGCCGAACGCATCCGCGATCTCGCACGCGCGCTCGCCGACCGCGGTCGCGTCCGCCTCGACCACGCCCGTGACAAGCTCGCTGGCAAGGTCGACACCGAGGCGCTGCAGCGCCTGCTCGACGAGCAGGGTGCGGGGTCGGGCAGCACCACAGGACCGATGCAGGCCCAGGGCGAGGGCTGGGACCCGAATCCGGGAGAGGAGGGTGACGGTGCTCCGGGGCGCGGTGGGATCAGCCGTGGGCGCGGCGATGCGACTCTCGATCATCTCGGCGCGACCGAGATCGACCTGAGCGGCATGCGGGCGGAGCAGCTGCCCGACGGCGTCGCCCCTCCCGACAAGTGGGACCTCGCAGGCATCGGCCGGGCCGAGCCTGAGGTCGCGCCGGAGCGAGCGGCTGGGGGAGGCACGCCTGCCCCAGCGAGTGGTCCTGGCGCAGCCAGTTCACGTCGGGACCTCGCGCCACGGCACCGGGAAGCGGTGCGACGCTTCTTCGAGGGGGGCGGTCGCTGACACCAGGCGCCGCCGCTTGGCCTGACTCGAACGAGATCGAACACATGACCGAGACTCTGCTCGACAAGGAGAAGGTGGCCCGCGGCCACGCACTGCTGACCCGCCTCCGCGACGGCATGGCGTCCGTCGTCCTCGGCCAGCCCGAGCTCGTGGACCTGACGGCCGTCGCCCTCGCCGCCCGTGGCCACGTGCTGCTCGAGGGCCTGCCGGGACTCGGCAAGACCGAGCTGGTCAAGGCGCTGTCGCGGCTGCTGGGTCTCAGCTTCCGGCGCATCCAGTTCACGCCGGACCTGTTGCCGACGGACGTGACCGGTGGGCCTGTCCTCGAGGAGGTCGACGGGCGGCGTCGGTTCGTGTTCCAGCCGGGACCGCTGTTCGCGCACTGCGTGCTCGCCGACGAGATCAACCGCGCGTCGCCGAAGACGCAGGCCGCGATGCTCGAGGCGATGCAGGAACGGTCCGTCACGGTGCTCGGCGAGAGCAACCCGCTGCCCGATCCGTTCTTCGTGCTGGCGACACAGAACCCGATCGAGCTCGAGGGCACCTACCCGCTGCCGGAAGCCCAGCTCGACCGCTTCCTGTTCAAGCTCGAGGTGCCGAGCGTGGCAGAAGACGTGCTGACGCGCATCGTCCGCGAGCGGCGTCGCGGTGCTGCGCCCGAGGTGGGCCGAGCGCTGACGGAAGACGAGTTGGGCGAGCTCTTCGCCATCGTCGACGACGTCTTCCTGCCCGAGGCCGTCGCGCGCTACGTCGCGCGGCTGGTGGCGGCGACCCATGCTGGGTCGCCCTCCTGCCCCGAGTCGCTGCGCGGCCGCGTGCGTCACGGAGCATCGCCGCGCGCTGCGATCGCGATCACCGAAGCAGCTCGCGCGGCAGCCTTGCTCGAGCAACGACCCAACGTCGACTTCTCCGACGTGCAGCGCGTGGCCGTGCCTGCGATCGCGCACCGGATCGTGCTCGACCACGCGGCTCGCCTCGACGGCATGACGGCGCGTGACTTCGTGACACGCCTCCTCGAGGCGGTCGACCCGATGGGGGTGGGCTTGCCGGAGGGCGTGCGTTGATCCGAGTCCTGCCCTCGCTCGCGGCGCTCCTCGTGTGCATGGGAGTCGTCCCATCCCAGTCGCAGCGCGCCGCGCTGCCGATCCCGGGCACGGTGGGTGAGTCGATTTCGATCTCGACGCGTGCGGTGTCGTCCAGCGTGCGTCCGGGGGGGCACGGCTTCGTGCGCGTCGACCTGCACAACCCGGGGGAGCAGGCGCACACGGTCGAGATCGACGTGCGCGAGGCGTGGTCCGCGACGTTCGCAGCGACCGAGCAGGCGGTGCTCGAACCCGGCCAGAACGTGCGGCTCTTCCTGCCGATCCGGCACGTCGCCTACCAGGCCCGGATCCGCGCGCGGGTCGATCGCGGCGCATGGTTGGGCATCGACGAGGTCGGGAGTCAGGATGGCACGGGGCTCTCGATCGGAGTCGTGACCGCACCCGGTTTCGACGTGCCCGGTCTCCAGGCGGTGTTCACCCGTCTGCTGGCGGGCGCGCCGAATCCGGGCGCTGCCTTCGGGGACCCTCGCATCCTGTCGATCTTCGCGGAGCTGCGGCCCGACGAACTGCCGCCGACCTGGGATGGCCTGTCGGGCTTCGACCTCCTCGTCGTCGATGCGCGCCGGGCAGGGATCGACGGCGCAGCGCAGGCTGTGCTCCGCGACTATCTGCGGGTGGGCGGCCATGTCCTGGTCCTCGGCGTCGACGCGTTGGGCGGTGGTCCCCTGCGCGACGCGCTCTCGGACCGCCCGCTGGCCAGAGGCTTCGGGACCGTGAAGGGCCTGTCGATCGCAGAGGCCGGAGGCCTGCCGGGTGATCCCGAGGCGGTGCGCCGCCTGTCGCCGTGGCTCCTCGGGGCACATGGCCCGCTCGCGCGCGGCGCTCGCCCGGTCTCGGGAGTGCTCCCTCCCGAGATCTTCCAGCCGATCGCGATCCCGGGCGTCGGCGACGTCCCGTACCGGGCCTACCTCGCGGTTCTCCTGCTGTTCGGGGTGCTCGTGGGGCCGGTCAACTACTTCGTGCTGAGACGCAGGCGGCAGCTCGGATACATGCTGCTGACGGTTCCTGCGCTCGGGTTGGTGACGACGGTGGTCCTCCTGTCCTACGGCCTGCTGAAGGACGGGCTGGGGCTCCACACCGCGTCGCGTTCGCTGACCCTTCTGGATCAGGAAGGGCACGAGGCGGTCTCCTGGGAGGGGCGCACCGTCTTCGCGGGGCTGTCTCCGTCCGCGCTCCGACCCCGGGCGACCACCTCTTTCGACGTGACGGCCGTGCTCCAGTCGCGCGCGGACGAGCAGGGCCTCTTCCTCGACTTCGCGGGGGGGATGGTCGGCGGGGCTGCCGTGCCCCCACGGACTCCGGTGACCTTCGGACTGGCGACCGTCGGCACCGAGCGCGCCCGCCTCCGCTTCGAGCGTCTCGAGGTGGGCGGTGGCTTCGAGGTCTTGCCGAGTGACGGCCTGCGGCCCGCCCCCGGTCCGCGCCATCTCGTGCTGCGCACGGCGGACGGCTCGTACTGGGTGCAGTCCGCAGATGGGCGCATGGAGGCTGCTTCTTCCGAGGTGGCGATCGATGTCGTCCGTCGTCTCCTGGTCGGCTTCGACGGGCGCGCGATGCCGCTCGATCCCGCCTTCGGTGGCGGCTCGTTCCCGCTGGGAACGACGTTCGGGAACGGCGGGGTCGCCGAGGGCATGCGCCGCGCCGGGGCCGCGGAGGGTCTTCCTGCCGGCTGCTATCTCGCCGTCGTGCTGCGTCCGGATCTGCTCGACGACCTCGGGCTCGCCGGGGAAGACGCGGGCTACCACCTCGTGCTCGGTCGCCTCGGCCAGGAGGACATCGTTGACTGAGTCGCCGCTGCTCGAGGTGCGCAACCTCCGCCGCTCGTTCGGCGCGCTGATGGCCGTCGACGACGTGTCGTTCACCCTCGACCGCGGACGCATCTACGGATTCATCGGGCCGAACGGCGCCGGGAAGACGACGACGATGCGGATCCTCGCGACGCTCGACGTCCCCGACTCGGGGGACGCCGTGCTGGAAGGGCTGTCGGTCCTCGTCGAGCCGCGGCGCGTGCGGGATCGGGTCGGGTTCATGTCCGACCAGTTCGAGCCCTACGCGAACCTCGACGTCCTCCAGTACCTCGACTTCTTCGCGCGGGCCTACGGGCTGCGAGGGCGCGCCCGGATCGACGCGGTGCGGTCGGTGGCGTCGTTCTGCGGCCTCGACTCGTTCGCGTCGCGCCCCGCCACGGGGCTCAGCAAGGGCATGGGGCAGCGGCTCCACCTCGCCAAGACGCTGCTCCACGACCCGTCGCTGCTGATCCTCGACGAGCCGGCATCCGGGCTCGACCCGCGCGCGCGGATCGAGTTCCGCGCGCTGCTGCGCGAGCTGTCGGCGACCGGCAAGACGATCCTGATCTCGTCGCACATCCTGGCCGAGCTGTCGGAGACCTGCGACGGCGTGCTCGTCATCGAGCAGGGCCGCCTGATGGCGTCCGGCAAGATCGGGGACATTGCGCGGTCGGTCCGTGACCGTCACCGGATGCGCCTGCGCGTGCTCGGTGATCAGGACCTGGCGGAGCGGTTCCTCGTCGTCCAGCCCCAGGTCCACGACGTCCGCGTCGTCGAGGGTCGGGTCGAGTTCGAGTTCGCCGGGGACGAGGACGCGGCAGCCGAGCTGCTGCGCCGAGCCGTCGATGGCGGCCTGCGCGTCGTCGAGTTCGTCGCGCAGGGTGCCAACCTCGAGGAGATCTTCATGACGACGACGCGCGGGAGGCTGTCATGAGCAGCGTTGCCGACCGGCCGCTCGGGTTCTTCGAGCGGCTCAGCGATCGGGTGAGCCCGATCCTCGTCCGGGAGCTGCAGCAAGCGGTCACCGCGCGGTCGTTCGCGGTGACGCTCGGCCTCGCGAGCCTCGTCGTGATGATGATGGCGGCTGCGTTCACCTGGGTGGACCCGACGTGGCGCGGCACGGAGCTCGGACGCGACGCGCTCGGCTGGTGCGTGATCTGCCTGGTGCCGATCGCGGTGATCGTGGTGCCTCTCCAGTCCCTGACCGGCATGCGGCAGGAGGTGGTCGGGGGCACCGCGGAGCAGCTCCTGCTGACCAGGATCCGTCCGTCGCGCGTCGCGCTCGGCAAGGTTGCCGCCGGGACGACCCAGTTCGCGGTGTACCTGGGCGTCTTCGCTCCGCTGTTCGGCCTCGCCTACCTGCTGCGCGGCGTGAGCTTCGGTTCGATCCTGCTGATCCTGTACTTCGGCTTCCTCACCAACGTGGCTGCGACGGCCTTCGCCGTGGCCATGGGGTCGCTGGGCAAGCGGCGGAACCAGCAGCAGGCAGCCCAGGCGTTGGCCTCGATCGTCCTGTTCTCGACGACGACGGGGCTGATGGGCGGGAGCTACGAGCTGATCCGCGAGTTCGATCAGCTGCTGCGGGCCGCGGAGTTCTGGCCGGTGGTCGTGTCCGTGACCGCGGTCTTCGTGGCGGGCACCTGGCTCGCGGTGCTCATCGCGACGGCCGTGTTGTCGCACCCCTACGAGAATCGGTCGACGCCGTTCCGGGTGTTTGCCGTCGGCGTCTTCGTGATCGCCGTGCTCTGGCTCCTGTTCGTGATGGACTCAGGCAGTCGCCCCGAGGCGAGCGGCTACCTCTCGGCCATGCTCGCACTCATCCTGTCGCCGATCTGGCTCTGGGCTCCGTGCGAGGAGGAGGCGATGTCGCCGCGGGTCCGGAACTACGTGCCGCGGCGTGCTGGCATCCTGTCCGCACCGTTCCTGCCGGGGGGCGGACGGGGGTTCCTGTTCGCGGTGCTGCTCGCGGCGCTCGGCGTGGGGCTTGCCGAAGTCCTGCCGGTCGTCGCATCAGGCACGGTACACAAGAGTGCCGACTACGCGACGGCCGCGTGGCTGTACGCGCCGTTCGCGGGCGGTCTTGCGCGGGCACTGCGCGGTCGGCTGCCGGACGGCAAGCGCTGGTCGGTGGTCGCATTCACGACGACCGTGATCGCGTTCTTCGTGCTGTCGCTCGGCGGTCAGGTCCTGGTGATCTTCGGGAACCAGGGAAGCCGGGTCGACTGGAGCGTGGTGCACATCTTCAACCCGTTCTGGACCGTGTTCGACGGCGGGCCCGGCTGGTTCCACATCGCCGCGCTCGG
>JBEAPQ010000140.1:0-16938 GCA_041164325.1 Planctomycetota bacterium
GAACTCGACGTGCAGGTCCGTTCCAGGCGCCAACGGAACGCCGAGTCGGGCTGCGAGCCAGCTGAGGAGGCCTTCCATCGCAGTACGGCTCAGCGCCGCCCGAACCTCCACGCGAGAACGGTCTCCGCCAACAGGCCGAGGAGCAGGAGGGCACCCAAGAATCGCCAGGTGGACGCGCCGCGCGCCCCGTCGTCGACGACAGGCTCGCCGGCACCGATCTCGCGGACCCGGACGAGGCTCCGAAGGTCCTCGGGAACAGCCGCGCTGAACGCGACGCCGCCCGTCGGACCGAGCTCCCCTTCGTCGATCAGCGCGTTGCGCGCCAGGGTCTCCGTCTCCTGCCCGCCGCCGTGCAGAGCACGCACGACATCGAAGAGGCCGAGGCCCTGGAGCTGCGCCATCGGCACCTCCACCTCGGTCGCACGATCCGGCAACGCCGCGAACGTGAAGACCTCGCCACTGCCGTCGCGGGCGCGGATCTCGACGTCCGGACGGTGGATGGCCGGATCGACGCCCACGACGAACGTCGCATCGGGGCGCAGATCGCGCGCGCCCTGGTCCTGGACCCGCGACGCCGTGCGAACGAGCCGATCGGCGAGGATCGGGAACACGAACTGCGCGGGCAGGTTCGTCCAGGCCGCGTCGGCCGACGTGCCGACGACGTGCACCGAGCCGCCCCGATCTCCCCGGCTGCGCGCCGCCATCAGCAGCGGGCCGTCCGCCGCGCCGACGCGCAGCAGCCGCTGGACCGGGGCATCACTGCGATCCTCCATCGTCACGAACCGACCCACGAGGCAGAGCTCGGCGAACATCAGCCGCAGCGCGTCGGTGGCCGCGTCGAAGAGCGGATGATCCTCGGCGGCCAGATGGATGCCGCGGGGGGTGTCCAGGTCACCGTCCACCTCGCCGAGCGGCAGGGGCAGGAGTCCCTGGCCACCGCGCCACATCGTCTCGTGCCACGCACCGAGGTCGACGCGGTCACCGAGCCAGATCGCCAGCCCGCCACCGGCGTCGACGTACGACTCGAGGCGAGCGGCCAGCTCGGGGCCGATCCGGGCCACGTTGCAGATCCACACGAGGTCGTGCTCACCCAGGTCGGTCTCCGACAGGGTCTCGAACTCGTGGTCCGCGACCACGCGCGCTTCGACACCCGACGCACCGTCGCCGCCCGGGTCCAGAGCGACCGCCACGAAGAACGACTCGGCGTCCTCGGGCTCGGTCGCCGGATCACCGTCGACGACGAGGACACGCACCGCACGCCGCGCTTCGACCGCCAGGCTGCGCGCGTCGTCGGGCGCGTAGCGGTCCTCGGGCAGCGCGCAGTGAACCCCGTGCCAGCCCGGCGTGCGGAACGTCTGCTCGAACCGGACGGTGACGGTCTCGCCCGGGAGGACCTCCGGCACCGGAACCGCGAACCGGCTCGGTCCGATCTCCACGTTCACTTCGGTCGGGTTGGCCGACTCGGGTCCATGGTTCGTCACGTCGATCGCGATCCGCGCCGGGAGCCCCGCGACGCACGTCCGACCATCGAGACGGACCGCCGTCACCGCCAGGTTGCGCGCATCCCGACTGCCGACGTCGAGGAGGGTGAAGCGCGCGCGTTCGGGGTCGAGTTCGGCCAGCCAGTTGCGGACCGACGGCACGACGGCACCGTCCGCGCCGAGCCAGTCACGGCGCCGCAGGTCCGTGATCAAGACGTGTTCGACCTGTGGGGCGACATCGGCGGCCGCCGCGGACGCCGCCGCCAGCCCATCGAGCACAGCAGGAACGTCGAGACCGAGATCCGAAGCGGTCCCGCCCCCGAGGGTGTCACGCACGCGACGCGGCAGGTCGGGGCCGATCGGCGCGAGTGCGAGCAGCGGCTCGTCCACCCGGTCACTGCGGATCAGCGTCAGGAAGTCGCCGCTCGCCGTCTCGGCGAGGTTGGCGGCGAGATCCTCGAGAGTCGTCACGCCACGATCGAAAGCCGTGTCCGCGCCACCGCGATGGGACATCGACGCCGACGTGTCGAGCACGACGATGTGGTGCGTCGCCGAGCCGCCGATCGCCCCCCCGCTCCACTGCGGGCGCGCCACGAGCAGAACGAGCAGCAGGATGGCCAGCGTCCGCAGCGCCAGGATCAGCCACTGCTCCATGCGGAGCCTGCGCCGATTGCGCTGCATGGCCCGCAGCAGGAACTCCATGGCTGCCCAGCGCCGCGTGTCGAAACGACGGCGGTTGAGCAGGTGGATGATGATCGGGACCGCCGCGAGCGGCAGACCCCAGAGCACCAGCGGATGCAGGAACGCGAGTCCGATCAGCAACCCTTCACCTCTGGTAGATCGGGAGGTAGGCGTAGGGAAGCTGGAGGATCGTCAGCGCGATCGCCGTGCCGTAGGTGGTGCCGACGTTGTCGCCCTGCCACGAACCTTCGCGGTCCTGCTTGGTGAGCAGCCAGGCAGCGATCTTGCGGTAGTACTCGGCCCAGTCGTCGCCACCGCGCTGGTAGAGCGCCTGCGCGAGGTAGAGCTGCGCGTAGAAGTGGTGCCCGTTGCCGCTGCCGTTGATCGGCAGCGTCCGCAGCGCGTAGAGCAGCGCCTTCTCGGCCATCGGATCGTCGTAGCGACCCGCGTTGTAGAGGACCGCGACCGCAGCCGCCGTGATGGCCGGCCGGCCGCCACCGCCCGACTTGACGCTGTAGCGGATGCTGCCGTCCGGGTTGGCGCTCTGCCGGATGTAGTCGACCGCGCTGTCGATCGTCTTCGACGGCACGACGATGCCCGCGTTGCGGCACGCGCGCAGCGCCTGGATCTGCGTGACGGTCACGCTGCCTTCGTCGCCGTTCGACTCGGGCGTGTAGAGCCAACCACCGGCCTTCGACTGCGAGCGCGAGGTCAACTCGACGGCACGGGTCAGCGCTGCGTGCAGCTCGCGCTGGCGGCGCTCGTCTTCCTCCATGCCGAAGACCTCGGCGAGGAACATGGTCGAGAAGCCGTGGCCGTACATGCTCCGGCCCTCCTCGGCCGGTGCGGTGATCACGCCGTCGGGCTGGGCAGCCGTCAGCAGGAACTCCGTCGCACGCCGCACGTGGAGGAAGTAGGGCCCGCGCGTCGGCGTCGAGCCCGACCCACAGAGCGCCATGCCAGCGAGAGCCGTCATGGCGGTCGGGTAGTTGCCGAAGCCGCCGCTCGACCGCCAGGACCCATCCCGATTCTGCGTGCGCGCCAGGAACTGGAGCCCGCGATCGATCGCGCGCGCGATCTCCGGCGTCACGCCGTCGGGCAGCAGCTCCTGGGCAGGTGCGGCGCCGTGCCACATCGCCATGGCGAGAACAGAGGCACAGACCGACTTGTGCAGCGTCATCATCCGGACCTCCCCATGCGGCGGTAGAGCTCTTGCTGTTCCGCGGCGATCGCGTCGAGATCACCGAGCGCTTCGAAGACTTCGATCCGCGCGAGGTGCCAGCGCTCGATCAGGTGGTCGTCCTCGAGCGAGGAGCGGCACCGGTCGAGCATGGAAACCGCCTCGTCGCGGGCACCGCGCGCCGCGCGGGCCAGCGCGAGCTCGCCGCACAGCGTGACCAGGCGCTGACCGACGGCGGCGCGGAGTTCGGGACGCGCACCGAGGTCGATCGACTCGAGCGCCTCGACGGCACCTTCGAGATCGCCGGCCTGCGCCTCGAGCGCCGCCTTCTCGAGCGGGTCGCTCGCCCGTGCAGCCAATCCGTCGAGAGCCGGCTGCGTCGAGTAGGCCTCGAGTCCCCCCGCGTACGCCGCCACCACGTAGGGCCCTGCGAGGAACAGGTTGCACTCACCGCGGAGCGGCTCGCGACCCGGCTGGAACGTCGGCAGCGGAATGGTCCGCCACTCGGCACCGTCGCGCAGGTCACGGACCAGGATCGTGCGATCGCCCGGCATCAACAGACGATCTCCAGCCACACAGCCCCGCCCCCGCCAGCGGCTGCTGCCGGGGTGTGCGGGCAGCATCTCACGCCAGAGGCGGACACCGGTCCTGAGCCCCACGCAGGTGACGTCGTCCGGCCCACCGAGGTAGAGGTGATCCCGATCGTGGCCGATCACGTACTGCATCGAGCCTCGCTCGAGCATCCAGACGGGCTCTCCGGACGCGCCGTCGAGCGCGAGCAGCACCTGCCCGTCCGCCGGCGCGTGGATCACGAGTCCGTCCTGCACGACGAGGTCCGACGGCGCAAAGCCCTCGAGCGGGAGTTCCTGGAAGAAGCTCCCGCCGCCGAAGACGTTGGTGCGCGGCCGAGGACGCCGCGTCGCCACGGGCGGGCGGAACGGATCGACGCGTTCGTAGCGGCGAACCCAGCGCAAAGCGCCCGTGTAGGCATCGAGCGCCGCGAGCGCGCCGGCGTTCGTGACCGCGAAGGCCACACCTCCGGCCACCGCCACCGGAACGGCAGGCGGCCGCGACATCTCGGTGCCGTCACGGTGCAGCGGCGTCGTCCAGACCAGGTCACCGGTGCGGCCGTCCACGCACGCCACCCCGTGCGTGCCGCGGATCGAGACCGGCACGAGGAGGCGTTCGCCCACCGGCGTCGGCGCCGCCAGGAACGTCGTGTCCCGGTAGGCCGCCTGCTCGCGGGTCGTCCACAGGACGTCCATCGCCGCGCGCGCGGCGCGGGCTTCGAGCGCGTTCTCCGTCACGGCCCGCATCCCGCTCATCCGGGCTGCACTCGGACCGACGACCGAGAAGATGCGATCGCCGTGGATGACCGGCCGCAGACTCGCGAAGTCGTAGGCGGGAATGCGGTGCCGAGGGCTGCCCGGCTGGGGCTGCGGCACTTCGTCACTGCCGTCGGAGCGCCCGACGAGCTTGCCGTCCGGCAGCGAGACGACGCCGAGCCGGAAGTGATCGAGGAACGCGAGTTCACCGTCCCGGCCGAACGCGACCTGCGTCCCGGGGATCAGGTCCCCGCTTCGCGGAGTCGCGGTCAGCTCCTGTCCGCCGGGCCGGAACACGACCCGTTCGTTGCGGGCTTGTCCCTTGGCAGCCCGGTAGGGCGCGGGCTCACGGAACTGCAGCTCGAACAGCGGAACCAACCGCTCTCCGCTGGAACGGAGCGCGGCGATCCCGTCCGGAACCGCCTGGGGGCCGGTCTGGGAGACCTGGTCCGCACCCAGGGCGTCCCCGAGGTCGGCGAGCCGGACGAGGTCGCCTTCGATGCGCAGCGTCGCGGCCGGATCGAACGCGGTCACCTGCTCGATCTCCTCGCGCGCCCGCTCACCCTCGCCCAGCAGTCGGAAGCAGGTCGCGAGCCGGAAGCGGACCCAGGTCTCGTCGATCCCGAGCTCCGCACGCGCTGCGGCTGGATAGACGTCGAGCAACAGGCGGTAGGCCCGGATCGCTGCCCGGAAACGGCCGGCGTCCATCTGCAGGTCGCCGGCCGCCCGCATCGCGCGGCCGGCCGAGAGCGTCAGGAACCACGTCTCGTAGATGGCCTCGAACCGGAGCGGATCGCGGGACGCCTCTGCAGCGGCAAGCGCCTGTTCTGCGGCGACTTCGTGCTGGGCGCGGTACCAGGCGACCCCTGCCGGCGGCAGCTCGGCGAGCAGCTCGTGGCAAAGCCGACGGACCGGCTGGAAGAGGCGACCGTCCGCGCTGAAGACCGCACTCTCGGCGCTCTCCGCCTGCTCGTCCCAGACCTGCCCCGTCGGGGTGGGCGGCGCAGTCGTCTCTCCCGGCGGTGGGTCGGTGTCGCCGGTCGGCTCTTCCACCGTCCGCCCCTCGATCACGTCCTGGAGAATGCGGATCGCGCCGACGTGGTCCTCGCGCGCCAACAGGTCCTTCGCCGCCCGGACGAAGCGGTCGACGCTCGTGCTCTCCAGCATCCGCGCCGGCCGGCCGATGTCGTCGCTCGCATCGTCCGTCCCGGGCACGATCCCGCCCTGCAGCCCGACCGGCGGTCGCACCATCTCGAAGCCCTGCGCGTGGAGTCGCGCACCTGCGCCGCCGAGCCACACCGCCGCCGCCACGGCCCCCGCCAGGGCCGGGTTCGGGCGGTTGCGCGGGCACGGTGTGGCCACGGCCGCCGGTCGGTGCGAGACGCGCGGGAACGGCACGGTGTTCGGGGAGGCGTTCAGGAGACGGCGCCGTCTTGGGGTCGGCGGAGCGACGCGGGGTCGACGCCCAATCTAAGCGAGTCCCCGAAGACCGGCGAGGTCCGGAGACGGTTATGTTGCATGGCTTTGCGCCACTTCGCGATCCACGGCCCCAGCCGCACCGCAACCTGTCCGGGCGCGGTCCCCGGGGCTGCGATCCGACGCCGTCGCGCCTAGTCTGTCCGGGTCCATGTCGAGAACCGCCCTGACTGCTGCCCTCGCGGCCCTGACCTTCCTCCCCATCGGCCCACGGGCCCAGCAGGAGTGGTCGCTCGAGACGCTCCGGGAACGGAGCGCTGGCTTCCAGGACGAGGAGATCCTGCCTCGGCTCCAGCAGATCGCGTCCCTGATCCGTTCGGCCGGGGACGCCCGCAACGCGATCACGGCGGCCATCCAGGGTGACCACCGCGAGTACCGGCTGAAGATCGAGCGGTTCCTCGACCAGCTGGCGGATGACCGCTGGTTGGCCCGGGAGAGCGCGGAACGGACCCTGGTCGAGATCGGCGCGCGCGCGATGGGCCAGATCGAGGCGCGCGCCAAGGAGGGAGCAACCCTCGAGGAGCGGGTCCGCGCGGCACGCGTGCTCGATGCGATCGCGCTCCGCGGCACCGACGACGAGCGGCGTGAGGTCCGGCTGCTCCGGGGCCTCGTCGCCACGGCTGCCTACCTCGAACCCGATGAGAAGCTGCGGCTATCGCTGCTGAGTGCGCTCGGGCACGCCGATCCCCAGGTCGTCGAGGGCGCGCTGCTGGCCCTCGCCCGCAGCGGGAGGGCTGAGGACATCCCGACCCTGATCGGACTGCTCGAAGGTCTGCCGATCCAGCGGCTGGTCGCGGTTGCGGCGCTGGCGGACCTCGCCGTGCCGGAGGCGCTCGAGGCGGCTTCGGCGCTCCTCCGGGCGGACGGACGCCTCAAGACCTCCGAGGCCGCCGCGGCCCTGCGCTCGCTGTGGCAGCGGGCCGACGCAGCGAACGTGCTGGCCGGGCTGTCTGACCACCCAGACCCCGTGATCGCCGGTCTTGCGGCCCTGACCGGGACGCCCGGCGAGAATCCGGGCGAGGCACCGGCGACCAGGGTCGTCCTCGCCGACGGCACCGAGATCGACGCGCGCCTGTCCGGTGGTTCGGCGAGCACGCTCCACCTGACCGAGTCGATCGACGGCCTGCCCGTGCTCCAGCTGCGGCTGACCGAGTGCGAGGCGCTCGTGTTCCCGAGCCACCCGCCGGTCGCCGATCCCGAGCGCGTCCGCCTGTTCCTGACCCAGGGCAGCCTGCTGACCGGGACGCTCGCCGGCATCGACGCCGAGAGCGTCCAGCTCGATACGCCGACCTTCGGTCGGGTCCGCGTGCCTCGAAGCGCGGTGCAGGGACTCGCCCTCGACCCGGCGCTCGACCGCCTCGTGGGCGCGACCGCCAACAACGATCGCCTCCGGCTGCGTGACAACGAGCTGCTGGACGCGCAGATCGTCGGCACCGCCGAAGGCAACCTGACCTACCGACTCGCCGACGGCACCGAACCCGAACCGATGCCGCTCGATCGCGTCGCAGGCATCCTGTTCGAGCGACCCCGTCTCTCCTCGAACGGAGACGACGAGACCTACGCACGGGTCGAAACGGTGCGTGGGGAGCGTCTTCTGGTCCACATCGGACGGCTTCGCGCGGCAGACATCGCGATCGCCGTGCCGGAGATCGGCACGGCGGTGCTCCCGCTGGCCGACGTGACGCGGATCGAGTTCGGCGTCGGGGGCGGCGCGCTGTGGGGCTTCACGCTCGTGGCCGACTACTCCGAGAACCGCATCGTCGAGATCGACGACCAGGGCCGCGAGGTGTTCGCCCTCGAGGATGTCTACGGTGCGTGGGACGCGGAGTGCCTCGACAACGGCAACCTGCTCGTCACCGAGTTCGCGCTCAACCGCGTCGTCGAAGTCACGCGCGCGGGCGACGTGGTCTGGAGCTTCGAACAGCTCCGCAATCCCTACGACGCCGACCGGCTCCCCAACGGCAACACGCTGATCGCCGACACGTTCGGCGAGCGCGTCATCGAGGTCGACCCGAGTGGCGCCATCGTCTGGTCGATGACCGGCGTGAAGCCCTACGACGCGGATCGATTGCCCAACGGCAACACGCTGATCGCGGACGGCAGCCTGGCGGAGCGCATCATCGAAGTCGACCGGGACGGGAACATCGTCTGGGAAGTGAACGAGATCCCGTGTCCCTTCGACGCGGACCGACTCCCCAACGGCAACACGCTGATCGCCCAGCGCGACCTGCACCGCGTCCGCGAGATCGACCCCGCGGGCAACGTGGTGTTCGAGCTGACCGACCTGGAGTCGCCGAGCGACGCGGACCGTCTGCCGAACGGCAACACCATCGTTGCCGAGGAAGGCGGGGTGCGGGAGTTCGACCGTCGCGGCGTGTTGGTCTTCGAGCTTCCGCTGCCGTGGGCCGTCGAGGTCAACCGATACTGATCGGACCCGTGCTCGGCGCGTCAGTCCCTGGGGAACGCGCCGGGCGGCAGGTCCTCGGCGCCCGGCAGGCGCGCCAGGTGGTCGGCGAGTCGTGAGGCCATCTGCGTGTCGCCATCCACGTGGGCATCGACCCAGCGCCACGCCGTGTCGCGGATCGGATCAGGGAGCTGGCCACAGGTCGCGAGCGCGAAGAAGGGCCGTGCGCCTTCTGCCTGCCCAGCGCGGAGTTCTGCGAGCGCCCGTTCCCAAGCCCTGTCCGCGAGTTCTTGGCGGATCTCGTCCCAGCGCCCGCCTGCCGGAAGCAGGGAGAGTGCCGCCCCCGCCTCGGCACGCAGCGGCTCGAGGACGTCGGCCGGACCTTCGGCATCCTGCAGCACGTCGACAGCACCCCGGAAGTCGCCCGAGTACAGCCGCACGATCGCGACGTCGACATCGAGGTGTCGCGCGTGCGACCAGGCGCTGACGCACAGGGCCACGCCGAGCAGCGCCGCGATGGTCCACCGCATCCGCCGCCCTCGCCGCAGGAAGGCCGCGCGGTAGTCGGCATCGCGATCCCACGCGAGGAGCGCACGCACCCGCTGCTCTTCGCTCGGATGCCGGAACGACGCCTTGCCTCTCTGGGACGGGAACAGGTCGCCGACGCGACGCAGCGCGACGATGCACGGCATCGCCCCGCCGAGGGCTGTGGCCGACAGCTGGTCCGCCTCGAACTCGAAGCGGTGCATCAACGCCCGGAGCGCGCGCATGCCGAAGAGCAGCACGATCCCGGAGCCGAGCGCGAGCGTCCCGGCGTCCACCAGGGACCAGTCGAACGCCATCGCCGGATGGACGAGCAGGATCGGCAGGACCGCGAAGACCGCGAGGAGCAGCATCGGGTGCCCTGCCCGCGCGTGCCCGACTTCGTGGGCGACGACGCCCCGCAGCGCCGTCAGGTCCAGGTAGTCGAGGATGCCATCGGTGAGCACGAGGTAGCGCGGCCAGCGGAGCGGCCCGACGAGTGCGGCGTTGACCAGGCGATGTTCGGTCCAGAGCGACAGCACCCGACCCGGGGCGAAGCCGAGCTGGGCAGCCGTGTTCCGGACGTCATCCGCGACACGCTCGGGGAGCTTCTGGCTCGTCGGCAGGAGCAGCCGGAAGAGCAGCGGCATCGCCGCGGCCAGGAACGCCAGCATCACCAGGAACCCGAGCGTGGCCCCGAGCGCAGTCGCCTGGACGAAGACCTCGAGCGTTCGATCGCTCGAGATCCAGTCGAGAGCGAGTCCGAAGATCAGGACGGCGGCCACGACGAAGACCGTCATCCCGACGAACGTTGGTTCGATCGCGCCGGGGAACGTCCCGCCGCGCGCTTCGAGGACGGCGAGCGTCCGACGTTCGGTCGCGCGCAGCGTCGCTTCCAGCAACAGCAGCGGCGCGAGGAGCAGCGCGAAGCGAAGCGCATGGCTGTCCGGCGCGCGCTCCGCAGCGAGCGCGCCGAGCCCGCCGAGGCCGAGCAGCGCGAGGTAGACGAGGGGGACCGTCAGCGGCTGCAGGCGCAGCCACAACCACAGCAGGCGGCCCGGCGGACCCTCGGTCCCAGCGAGCCGCCGCAGCGCGGAACCCGTCCAGGACGCCCAGAGCCCAGGGACCACGACCAGGGGCGTGCACGCGGCGAGACCTGCGTAGGTCGCCTCCCCCGGCAGCCAGTCGAAGGTCTCTTCTGCGATCAAGGCCGCAGCGAGGCCGAGCAGGAACGAACGCGAGACGTTCACCGGTTCTCCGGCCGCTCCGCAGAGCGAGGGACAGTCGAGGACCGGGTGTGCACCGCGACTCCGAGCACGGCGTGCCCTGCCCTCATCGGCCCGGACCGTCTCCCTTGTCGGGGAACGCCTTCTTCATCGCTCGCCCGAAGCGTTCCTGGGCGCGGATCGAACCGAGGTCCGGATCCGTCTCGAACATCCGTTCCGTGATGGCCGCGCGGGAGTCGACCTTGCCGGCCGCGACCAGATCGGCACACCGCTCGAGCGCTGCGAGCGCTGCCTCTGCCTCTCCCGCGAGGGCGAGCGAGCAGGCGGCGTTGTAGTGGTCCAGCGCGCCGATCGGCGCTTCGAGGCCATCCATGCCCGCCGTGAACCGCTGCCACAGCTTGGCGGCCTCGGCGTACTCGCGGAGCTCGTAGTGGATGACCGCGAGCGCGCGCACGAAGAACAGCTCGTCCGTGTCCGCACCGTTCCCGGCATTCTCGCCGTACTCGTCGAGGCGCGGTTGGACGAGGTCGCGCTCGCCCCACTGTGCGAACGCGTAGGCCAGCGCATCGCGCAGCGCCTGGGACTCGAAGTCCTCGTCCTCGGCCACGGCGCGGAGCTGCGTCCGCGCGCCGGGCTCGGGTCCGCGTGGGTAGACGTCGCGCAGGGCCGGCACGACGAGCGCGCGCATGTCGTCCGGGAACCAGTCCGGCGTGTCGACGACGAGCTGGACGAGGAACGTCCCCGCGTAGGGCTGGAGGGCGCGCAGACGGTTGTGCTGGCCCGCGAACCGCATCCCGCTGTCGTGCGCGCGCTCGAGCACGCCGACGACGACCGTCGCGACCAGCGACTCGACGCCGATCCGTCGGTCCCGCTGGTCCGGCCGGGTCCGCCGCACCGTGTCGGCGAGCGCACGGAGACCGGCGTCGCCCGCGTCGAGGACGGCTTTGGTGGCAGCGTCGCGCAGGGCCTCGTCGGTGTGGTCCGAGCGGACCCAGGCCCGGATCGCCGCGGCCGGATCCTGGGTGGTCGCTTCCTGCGACGCCAGCCCACCGGCGAGGGCGGCCGAGGTGGCGGCGAAGACCGCGGCGAGTCGAAGGCGGACCATGTCGGACAAGGCTAAGACGCCCGCCGATGCATCGGGGGAACCCTGGAGGATTTTCGGACCCGCTGCGCCGCTCAGGCCACCGGGGCCGGGACGCGCACGGTGGTCAGCGCGCCCGGCTGGACGCCGCCGGACGCGGCTTCGATCAATGCGTCGACGACGTGATCGACCGGCGTCCACGAGGAGCGGTCCGCGCCCGGCATCGCGTCCCGGTTGGCGTCGGTGTCGAGAACGCCCGGAGCCACGACCGCGACCGCGACGCCGTGCGGCGCGCCTTCGGCAGCCAGAACCTCTGCGTAGGCGTGGAGCGCGGCCTTGGACGCCTGGTAGAGGCCCATCCCCGGGATCGGCGTCCCCACGCTGTCCGCACCGACGAACGCCAGGACACCGGAGCCCGCGCGGCGCATGCCGCCGATCGCCGCGCGCACCAGCGTGTGCGTGGCGACGAAGTTCGCTTCGAACAGCGCCGTGTCGTCGCCCGTGCGGTCCTGACCGATCTCCGCCATTCGGAACCCGCCGGCCGCCGAGAGCACCGCGGCGATCGGCCCGAGCGAGTCGCGCGCGCCCTTGAGGAAGCCGGCCGCCGCCTCGCCGTCACCGGGCGGCACGACGGCGACGAGACCGTCCGTCCCCCCGAGCAGCTCCCGCATCGGGCCGACCTGCCACGCCTTCCGGACGGCGATCGCGGGCTTCGCGCCCAGCGCAACGAGGCGGCGGATCAGCGCCTTGCCGACGGCCCCGGTGCCGCCGGCGACCACGACCGTGCGGCCGGACAGGGACTCGGGGGCGGGGCGGACCGGAGCAGCGTCGGCGGGCGTCATCGCGGGCAAGCTAAGACGAGGCCCCGCGCCGGGCCAAGGGCAGGTGCACGACTCCGTGACACACGACGGCCACGGGGCCGGTCATCACCGGGGTTCCGTCCGCCTGCCGCGTGAATCGCAGCATCCCGCCGCGGAGCACGACCTCGAGCTCCGGTGCCGTGCAGCATCCTGTCGCCCAGCAGGCGAGCGCGACGACCGTCGCGCCCGTGCCGCACGCGAGCGTCTCGCCCGAACCCCGCTCGAACGTCCGCTGGGCGACCCGCGACGGCCCGAGCACGCGCACGAACTCGACGTTGACGCCGTCCGGGAACGACTCGGACGCCTGGAACCCAGCGCCGACGTCCGCCACCGGAAAGGTCTCGAGGTCTTCGTCGACGAACACGACCGCATGCGGGTTGCCGACCGAGCCTCGGCGGTAGCGCAGTGCCCGTCCCTCGATCTCCAGGATCGAAGCCTCGGACGCGACGCTCGCTCCCCGCATCGGGACGGACGCCGCATCGATCTGCCCGCCCGCGTCACGCAGGATTTGGACGCAGAAGACACCCGCATCGGTCTCGATCGAGATCGAGGGACCGGTCGCATGGCCGTGGTCGTGCGCGAGCCGCGCCACTTGGCGGAGCCCGTTACCGCACATCGCGCCGCGCGACCCGTCGGCGTTCCACATGTGCATCCGCACGTCGGCGCGGTCGCTCGGTCCCGTCAGGATCAAGCCATCGCCGCCCACCCCGAACTGACGGTCCGCGAGCTCGACGGCCCATTCCGCCGCCTGGTCAGCCGTGATCCCGTCCCGGAGACCGTCGAGGTGGACGTAGTCGTTGCCCGCCCCGTGCATCTTCACGAACGGGAGTCCGGTCATGCGGGGCCGGTGACGCGCTGCGTGTTCTTGAAGTGCATCTTCGCGACCTTGGCGAGGAGCTCGCGACCGCCGATCGCAAAGACACGGCGCGCGGCCACGTCGGTCGGCTCACCCGCGCCCTTGTGCAGGTCGGTTCCGGCGTCGTCGCTGCACGCCGCGAGCCCGTCCAAGAACGCAGCCCGCGCGATGACCGATGCCGCGGCGACCGCCGGATGCCTCTCCGCGCGCGGCACCTGGATGATCCTCGGAAGGCGTGGGACGCGGGCGCGCAGCGGTGTGGCGACGTGCTTCTCCTCTCCGAAGCGGTCGACGACCACCTGCTCGACGTCATCGTTGCGCGTCAGCAGAGCAGCCAAAGCCTCCGCGTGCATCGCGCCGAGCAGCACGTTGACGTTGCCGCAGGAAGCGTGGCGCGCGTTGTAGTCCTCGGGGCCGAGACGCACGACCTCGAAGTCGAGCCGCTCCTCGATCAACCCGGCCAGTCGACGAGCGCGGTCGTCGGACAAGGCCTTCGAGTCGGTCACGCCGAGTTCGGCCAGCCATGCGGCATCCTCCGGCGCTGCGCGGACCGCAGCGACGACGAGCGGCCCGAAGTAGTCTCCCTTGCCGGCTTCGTCCGAGCCGACCGTCACCACGTCGAACGCGAGCTCGGGATCACCCTTCTTGGAGCCCTTGGACGGTGCCTGCGACAGGTCGTCGAGGAACCGCGCCGCGAACACGTTCAGCTCCGAACCCTGGACCACGAGCTTGCCGCTCGTGTAGCAGGTGACGACGACGCCGTCGGCCTTGAGTGCGAAGCGCGCGTGCGGCGCGGTGCGCCACTCGGCGTGCGGGATCCCGTCGCGGAGCGAGGTCTGGAGCGCGGCCGCCGCGGCCGGGGCGATCTTGTAGACGCGCGTTTCCTGCGTCACGTCTCCACCGTCACGGTCCGCGACGTGACCGTCAGCGGCAGGAGCAACGGCGTCAGCAGGATGTCCGTGAACGACCACGCCGTCGTGATCCGGTAGCTCGTCAGGTCGCCCGCCAGCCGCTGCGTGTCGACCTCGTTGAGGTCGAGCAGCCCGAAGAAGATCCAGTATTGGCGAGCCGAGGTCTCGGCGATCCCATTCGGCCCGAGCCCGACCAGGTGGGTGTGCGTCGAGCAGCCGCCGAGGATCAGCGCGGTCGACGCCGCGAGGATGCAGCGGAGCAGCGGACGGATGGGGCGCGTCATGGCGCGCCGTTCTACCACGCGGCCAGCGTGCGCTCCGCAGCTTCCTCGGCCTCGAACAGCGAACGCGAGATGGACTCGGCGAGCGCACGCGACTGAGCCCGGTCCAAGCCCGTCGGCACCGGGATCGGCGCGCCGAGGACGCAGACGATCCGGGCGAACGGCTTGGGGACCACGAAGCGATCCCACGAGTTGGCGCGCCATGCACGCGACACCGCGAACCCGAGCGGGTGGATCTGCCAACCCATCCGCGCCGCCAGGCCGATCAGGGCCGGTTCGACCTTGCCGATCGGACCGCGCGGACCATCGGGTGTGACGGCGAGCGCATGGTCCGAACCGGCGCGGAGGATCGCGCGGATCGCGGCGGTCCCGCCCCGGGTGCTCGAACCCCGGATCGTCCGGTAGCCGAGGCGCTGGGCGATCTGGCCGATGATCTCACCGTCGCGGTGCGTGCTGGTGATGATCGAGTGCCCGCTGCCGATCTGGGTGACGGCGGCCGGGATGATGTTGCCGTGCAGGAAGAGGTAGAGCCCGGGCTCCACCTTCGGAGGCAGGAGCACGCGACGGCGCCATGTGCACGCGAGCAGGCGCAGCACGACGTTGCCGATGCGACCGAGCCACCGGTGCTGCCAAGGCTTCCTGAACTTCACGGCTCTGCGTCCTCGGTTCCTGCGCGCGCCATGTCCCGCTCTTCGCGCTCCAGCTTGCGGCGCGCGCGCTCGTCGCGTTCGAGCCGCCGCCCCAGGGCGAGCGCGAGCAGCACGAGCCCGCCGATCATCGAATAGGAGAAGCAGTTCTGGAAGAAGAAGCGCCATCGCGCGCCGGACTCGTCGCGGACCCAGAGGATCCACTCGTCCTCGAACCAGCCGAGTGGGGTCCCCGCACGGAGCGCGAAGCCACCGACGTAGCCATCCAGCTCGGTGCTGCGGTGGATGGCCTCGACGACCACTTCGATGCCGACCTTCCGGGCGAGGAACGCCACGAACGACACGGACTGCGCGTAGGCGACGCGGCGCGCTCCCTCGTCGTCCGGAAACCTCCGGACCAGCTCACGGAACCGGGGCAGCCGCCCCACGGCGGCCGGGTAGAGGAGATCCTCCTCGCGCGTGCCGAGGTAGGTGCCGCCGCTCAGGTGCTGGGCCAAGCCCTCGTGGACCCACCTCGGCACCGTCGGCGCGAACTCACCCGCATACTGGTCGATCAGCACGTGGACCAGCTCGTGGGCGAGCACCGTCGTGAGGTCGTGCGGAGGACGGAGCTGCACCTCATCGAGGACGAGGTGGATCTGGTCCCGGCCGAGCAGCGCGAAGCCGGGCGTGCCAGGGTGCAGTTCGTCGCGTAGCCCGTCGGGCAGGCCGTCGAGCGATGCGTGGACGACGACGTCGAAGGGTCGCGACGGTGCGCCGACGAAGGGCGCGCGCACGCGCTGAAGGGCCCGCGGGACGAGGCGTTCGATCGCGGCGAGCCGGACCGCCGAGACGCCCGCACCGCCAGCCATGACCCGGAACGGCGGATCGGTGGCCTGCGATGAGGCGAGGACCAGCGGGAAGAGTAGGGCTGCGAGAATCGTCCACCTCCGGCGGCCAGGGCCGGACCCGCAGGCTACCCTGGGCGGCCCCTCCGTTCCGAATCCCCGGAGATCGACCCCATGTTCGCAGCTCTCAAGCTCGCCCTCGCCGGCGGCGTCCTCGCGGCGGCCGTCCCCGTCTTCTCGTCCTCTGCGGTGCAGGAGCCCGCACCCGCTTCGCCGACCGACGACACGTTCCTGCAGGCGTCGACGTGGAACTTCGCGGTGCTGCAGTACACGGACGTCCAGGGCAACCTCATCGAGATCCCCGCACGGCTCCTGAACAAGATTTGGCTCCTGAAGACTCCGGAAGGGCAGCTGCGGATGGAGTTGCTCTACGAGAACCTCGACTACGCGTCGATCGACGTGGGCATGTTCGCCCTGCTCCGCAGCCGCCCCGGCATGACTTCGGTCGACATCCCGATCGTCCGCGCTTCGATCGACGGGATGGCCTTCCCGGCGATGCGCTGAGCTGGACCTGTCACCGGCGCCCGCGCGGGCGCTCGTGGCTGACGAGGTTCGCGAACAGTCGACAGGCCCCTGGGTGAAGGTTCTTCAGCTGGCGATGCAGCGCCAGCGCGCAGTAGACGAACTGCCCGCGTCCCGTCGAAGCCACGAGCAGCGCCCCGTCTTCGGCCGGTTCGCCGGGGTCGGAGATCCTGAGCAGCGGCCGGTAGCCGTCGGCCCAGCGCGCCGGGAAGTAGAGCCCGCGCTCCTGGACCCAGCCGTCCCAGTCTTCGGCCGTGATCCGGTTCGGAGTCGTCAGGAGCCTTGCATCGGGATCGAGGATCTCGACCGGCGCATCCTCGCGGGTCACGCGCCCGCGGCCGATGGACAGCGGAAGATCCGTGGGGAAGAACCTCTGGCCGGTCAGCTCCGCGTCGAACTCCGAGTCCTTGTGGTAGAGCACGACGAGGCGACCGCCCGCGTCGGCGAACGCCAGGAGCCGGTTGAACTCGGCCCGCGCCGCCGCGTGGTGACGGAGCGCGCGGATGTCCACGAGGATCGTGTCGAGATCGTCGAGCGGGCGGACCGGGAGCGTGGCCTCGGTCAGGAGCTCGACATCGACCCCGAGCTGCTCCAGCGT
>JBEAPQ010000141.1:0-7361 GCA_041164325.1 Planctomycetota bacterium
GCGTCGGCGTTCCGTGCGTGGAATGCCGGGGAGCTACAGGCGGATTCGCGGGACTTCGGGCGCCGGTGCGGCGGCTAGAGTGCGTCGATGCGCGCTGATCCGGTCCGGCTCGAGGTCTTCCACCAGCTGCTCGCGGCCGTCTGCGAGGAGAGCGGTGCGGTCCTGCAGCGGTCGGCGGTCAGTCCGAACATCCGTGAGCGCCGCGACTTCTCGGTGGCGCTCTTCGATCGGGCGGGGCGGCTGATCGCGCAGGCGGCCCACATCCCCGTGCACCTCGGCAGCGCGGCGGGTTCGGTCGCGGCCGTCCGGCAGCAGCTGCCGCCGCTCGGTCCCGGCGACGTCGCGATCCTCAACGATCCCTACGCGGGCGGGACGCACCTGCCCGACGTCACGCTCGTTCGCCCGGTCCACGTCCCAGGCGCGGGGGACGAGCCCGTGTTCTACGTCGTCAACCGCGCGCACCACGCGGACATCGGTGGAGCGGTTCCGGGGTCGATGGCTCCGGCACACGACCTTCACGGCGAAGGCCTCGTGCTTCCGCCGCTCCTCTTCCGCCACGCGGGTCGAGCGGTCGATGCGGTCCTCGCCGTCATCCGGGCGAACGTCCGGTCGCCGGACGAACGCCTCCTCGACCTGAAGGCCCAGGAGGCGAGTCTCGACGTGGCCGCGCGGCGGCTCGCCGCGCTGTGCGAAGAGCACGGTCTGGCCGAGGTCGAGGCCTACGCCGCGCACCTGCGCGTCTACGCGGAGCGGATCGCGCGGGACGTCGTGCGGTCGATCCCGAACGGGACCTTCTCCGCCGAGGACGTGCTCGAGGACGACGGCAGCGGGGGCGGGCCGTTTCCACTGCGGCTCCGGCTGACGGTCCGCGACGACGCGCTGCACTTCGATTTCCGCGACTCGGCGCCGCAGGCCCGGGGGGGGATCAACGCCAACCCGGGCGTCGTGCTCGCAGCTGCCGTCTACCTGCTGCGCTGCCTGTGTCCGGGGCGTCTGCCGACCAACGACGGGCTGTTCCAGGTGGTCCACGTGCGGACGAAGCCCGGCACGATCCTCGACCCTCTCCGGCCCGCCCCGGTCGCGGGAGGCAACGTCGAGACGAGCCAGCGGCTCGTCGATCTTGGGCTGCGTGCGCTGGCCCAGGCTCTGCCCGGACGCATGCCGGCGTGCTCGGCCGGAACGATGGTGAACCTGACGCTCGGAGGTGCTGGGACCGTCGCGTTCTCGAGCTACGAGACGCTGCCGGGTGGGGCGGGTGCTGGTGCGGCGGGGGGCGGCGTGTCTGCCATCCAGACGCACATGACGAACACCCGGAACACCCCGGTCGAGGAGTTCGAGCAGCGTCTGCCGGTCCGCGTCCACGCGTTCACCGTGCGTCGCGGGTCGGGAGGTGCCGGCCGGCATCGCGGCGGAGACGGTGCGGTCCGCGAGTTCGAGCTGCTCGAACCGACGAGCGTCGGGCTCTTCGCCGAGCGTGCGGTCGACGGTCCTCCCGGAACGGACGGGGGAGCGGACGGCGCGGCGTTCCGCGCGCGTGTCACCGAGCCGTCGGGCCGGAGCCGTTCGCTTCCTGCGAAGGGGGCCCAGGTCCTCCCGGCGGGCTCGCGCGTGCGGATCGAGACCCCCGGCGGTGGGGGCCACGGGCTCCCACCCGGCCGTTAGCCCACGGTCCGCAAGTGGTCCGGCGTCCCGGGCAGCCGCCGGGCGCTCGGAGCCGCCCGCGTCCGGGGTCCGAGCGCGTCGATGCAGGCCGCGAGCCTGGCGTCGGTGCCGCGGCACCGCGCCGAGGCGCGTCGCACCAGCGCGCGCGCAGCGTCGAGCTGACCGCGGGCTTCCAGCAGGCGCGCGCGTGCCAGCGTCACGCGGTGCCGGTCGGGTTCGCGGTGGCGGACCAGCGCGAGGCATCGGGCGGCTGCCGCGAGGTCGCCCTCGGAGATCTCGAGTTCGAACTGCCATGACAGGACGACCCGGTCGGTCGCATCGAGGCGCGCCGCCAGGTCCAGCAGCTGGCGCGGCCGCAGCGCATCGACGCGGCGTCCGTGGGCGGTGCACTCGTGGAGCACGGCGCGGAGCTCGGGATCGAGCGGCCGCGCACCGAGGCTCTCCCGGATGCGTGCGACACGGGCGCGGAACGCCTCCGCATGGAAATCGCGGCGCGCGGCATCATCCCACAGGCGTGCGCTGCCCTCGGCGCGGAGGCGTGCCGCCGCGACCATGCAGAGTGCCTCCACCAAGCGGCGCCGCCAGAACTCGATCTGGTCGTGGTCGAGTCCGGCAGCGTCGGCGACCCGCTCGAGGATCGTGTGGAGCGTGCGGCGACCGACCCCGAGCGCGGCCTGCGTCGAGCGGGCGCACAGCCGTCCATTACGGAGATGCGCGGCGCCGTGCATCAGGCGGGGGACCGTCTCGGCGTCGAGGTCTGCCGCGACGACGACGGAAGGGGGCGGGACGCGCGGCTCCGGGGCGCGGTCGGCCGGAACGCGGAGCCGCTGGTCACGGAGGCAGAGCCGGTAGTGGTGCCGGTGGACCGCCGCGGCGAAACGGCGGAAACAGCCCTCCTCATCCAGGCTGGCGATCTCCTCGGCGTTCTCGAGGCAGTCGACGGCGAGCTCCTGGGACAGTTCGGCCACGAGGTCGGCGCGCGTCGACGGCTCGAGTGACGGCCATGCGCGAATCCGTCGCAGGCAGGCCCCCAGACCCCGCTCTTCGAACGCCGCAAGCTGCCCGAGTGCTCGGTCGCGCGCGGTCGGAGGCAGGGGATCTCGGCCCTCTGGGCTTGGCACGGACATTGGATCGCTCTCCTCGGGCTTCGTAAGGTGCGCGCCGCGCGCGCGCAGGGCGTGCGCCTGCGCCGGCGCGTCCGGTGTGTTCCTGGGCGGCCTGCTGGCTATGCTGGTCGCCTTTTCCGCAGCTTCGGGCACATGCCAACCTCCTGTGTGATCGGCCTCCTCTGGGGTGACGAGGGCAAGGGCAAGATCATCGATCTGTTCGCCGCGGAGGCGGATTGGGTCGTTCGCTACGCCGGCGGGCACAACGCCGGGCACACGCTGGTCCGCGACGGGGAACGCCTCGTCCTCCACCTCGTGCCCTCGGCGATCCTGCGTCCCGGGGTCCGCAACGTGATCGGCAACGGCGTCGTCGTCGATCCGTTCCATCTCCGGGAGGAAGTGCTCGGGCTGCGTGCGCGCGGCGTCGACGTGCAGCTCGGAGAAAACCTCCTCGTTTCGGAGGCGGCCCACGTGATCCTGCCGGTGCACAAGGCGCTCGACGGCATGGCCGAGGAGCGCCGCGGTGCGGCCAAGATCGGCACGACCGGACGCGGCATCGGTCCGGCCTACGCCGACCGCGCGTCGCGCTGCGGTGTCCGGGTGGGCGATCTGCTGCGTCCGGACTCGCTCGACGCGTCGCTGAAGCGGCTCAAGGCCGAGAAGGACGCGCTGCTCGTCGCCTGGGGTGGTGAGGCGATCGACGTCGACACCCTGCGCGAGCAGCTGCTCGAGGTGGGCGCGTTCCTCGCGCCCGCGATCGCCGACACCGGTCACCTGCTCCGCGAGGCGCACCGCAAGGGCGCGCGGGTCCTCTGCGAGGGTGCTCAGGGAGTGCTGCTGGACGTGGACCACGGGACCTACCCGTTCGTCACGTCGTCCAGCGCGTCGACGGGAGGCGTCGCGGGTGGAACCGGACTGCCGCCGACCGCGCTCACCCAGGTCCGTGGCGTCGTGAAGGCCTACGCGACGCGCGTGGGATCGGGTCCGTTCCCGACCGAACTCCGCTGCGACGTGGCCCACCAGCTGCGCGAAGCCGGCCGCGAGTACGGTTCGACGACCGGGCGCCCCCGCCGGGTCGGCTGGTTCGACGCGGTCGCCGTCCGCTACTCGGCGCAGCTCGCCGGCGCGACCGAGGTCGTCCTGACCAACCTCGACGTGCTGAGTGGGTTCCGTCCGCTGCAGGTCTGCGTCGCCTACGACCTCGGTGGGGATCCCGCGCGGCGGAGCGAGAACTTCCCGGCTTTCGAGCTCGACAGGGTCCGGCCCGTCTACCGCGAGTTCCGCGGCTTCGAGGGCGACCTGTCGGGCGTCCGATCGTTCGCGGATCTCCCGGACGCGGCGCGCGCCTACGTCGAAGGGGTCGAGGAGCTGATCGGCGTGCCGATCCGTACCGTGTCGGTCGGCCCGGGCCGCGATCAGGTGATCTCCCGGTGAGGGGCGCGAGCCGCGCCGCGTGAACGACATGGCGGAACGACCGACAGACGCTGACGCGATTCCGGTGCCGCGGTCGGTCGCCATCATCATGGACGGCAACGGGCGCTGGGCCCGCTCGCGCGGTCTCGAGCGCATCCGCGGCCACGAGCGTGGGATCACGGCCGTCCGCGAGACCGTCGAGGAATGCGCACGCCTCGGCGTCCAGGGGCTGACGCTCTACGCGTTCTCCGAAGAGAACTGGAGCCGGCCGCAGCGCGAGATCTCGATGCTGATGCGGCTCCTGCGGCGCTTCCTCGTCGAGGAGCGCGGGACGCTGATGCAGAACCGCGTCCAGCTGCTCCACGTCGGGCGGCGCGAGCGTCTCGCGCCGGACGTGCTGAAGATCCTCGACGAGACGATCGAACTGACCGCGGGCAACGACGGCATGAAGCTCGGCCTCGCGATCAGCTACGGCGGGCGGGCGGAGATCGTCGACGCCGCCCGTCGGGTTGCCGAGGCCGCACAGGCCGGTGCCCTGGACCTCTCGACGCTCGACGAGCAGGTGTTCCGGACCTTCCTCTACCACCCGGAGATCCCGGACCCGGACCTGATGATCCGGACCGCCGGCGAGATGCGGGTCAGCAATTTCCTGCTGTGGCAGGTGTCCTACGCCGAGTTCCACGTCGAGCAGGTCTGCTGGCCGGACTTCCGCACGGAGCACCTCCACGAGGCGTTCCGTGCGTTCGGCCGTCGGGTCCGGAAGTTCGGGGCGGTGCTGCCGTGAGTGGAGGAGCGTCGGAGTCGGGCGGGGAAGCGCCCGCGAAACGGACGCCGAAGAGCGAGTTCGGCACGCGCGCGATCTTCGCGCCGCTGATGCTCGGAATCGTCGCGGGCGTCTACTGGTTCGACGCGACCTGGATGGCCGAGCGCGGGATGCGCGGCACGCTGACGGCGGCGCTGCTCGGCCTGCTCGGGATCGGCGGCATCGCCGAGTTCGTCGCGATGATGCGGAACGCCGGCTTCGCGGTGGCCCGCGTCCTGCTGCCCGTCTACTCCGCCCTGCTGCTCGCCTCGCCGTTCTTCTTCGGCTGGCTGCAGATGGACCGCGAGCTCTACCCGCTCGTCATCTCGACGCTGGCGCTCCTGTTCCCGATCGCGCTGGTGTCGCTGTCGCGTCAGAAGATCACGCACGGCCTCGAACTCCAGGGCGGGACCATGCTCGGTTACCTGTGGATCGCGTGGTCGATGTACCTGGCGGAGGGCATGGCGATGCGTCACCTGCCCTCGGTGCTGTTCGTCGTGCTCGTCTGCAAGGGCGGGGACATCGGCGCCTACCTCGCGGGCACGGCGTTCGGTCGCCACAAGCTGATCCCGCACGTCAGCGGCGCGAAGACCATCGAAGGGGCGCTCGGCGGCATGCTGACGTCCGTCGGTCTCGCGATCTGGCTGCGCGACCTCCTGCTCCTCCCCGAGGTTCCGCTCGGATTGACCGCCACGGTCCTCGTCGGGATCATGCTGAACGTCACGACGCAGACCGGGGACCTGATCGAGTCGCTCCTCAAGCGCCGCTGTGGCGTCAAGGACTCGTCCCGCCTGCTGCCCGCCCACGGCGGCATCCTCGACCTCATCGACAGCCTCTTGTTCTCGTTCCCTGCCTTCTTCCTGGTCCTGATCTGGCTCACGCCGTGACCGAAGACACAGCCGACGAGACGCTCGCGCTGCGCGGCGCGGACGAGGCGCGGGTCATCCTCGGCCCGCTCGACAGCAACACCCGGCTCATCCGCGAGCTGCACGGGGTCAACGTCCTGCTGCGCGACGGGGCCATGCGGCTCATGGGCCGCGCTGCCGACGTCCGCCGGGTCCGCGGCATCCTCGAGGAGCAGCTGGCGGGTCTGCGCACCGGGCAGGACGTGAAGACCCAGGACGTGGCGCGGCGCCTGCGGAACGAGTCCTCGGTCCCGATTCCCGGGCAGGCGGACGCACCGCCGCTCGACGACGACCTGCCCCGCCGCGTTGCGGGTCCTCTGCGACCGCGGACGCCCGGTCAGAAGAAGTACTGGGACGCGATCCAGGAGCACGAAGTCGTGTTCGGGGTCGGCCCGGCCGGCACGGGCAAGACCTACCTCGCGGTGGCAGCGGCCGTGTCTGCCGTCAAGAGCGGCGCCGCGCGGCGGATCGTCCTCGTCCGCCCGGCCGTCGAAGCCGGCGAGAAGCTCGGGTTCCTGCCGGGGGACTTCCAGGCGAAGGTGAACCCCTACCTGCGCCCTCTCTACGACGCGCTGCACGACCTGCTCGATCCCGCGTCACGGCAGCGCTACCTCGACCAGGAGATCGTCGAGGTCTGTCCGCTCGCCTACATGCGCGGCCGGACGTTGAACGATGCGTTCGTCATCCTCGACGAAGCGCAGAACTGCACGGTCCCGCAGATGCTGATGTTCCTCACCCGCATGGGGCAGAGAAGCCAGGTGGTCGTCACGGGTGACCCGAGCCAGGTCGACCTGCCGGCCAACCAGAAGTCGGGCCTGGCCGACGCAGTGCGTCGTCTGGACGGCGTCGAGGGCATCGGGATCTGCCGCCTGCAGAACACCGACATCGTCCGTCACCCGGTCGTCCAGCGGATCATCGATGCCTACGACGGGCCTGCGGGAGGCGACTCTTGAGCCCGTCACGGCGGCGTGCGCCCCTCGAGCTCGACGTCCTCGATCGTTTCCGTCCGCGCACCGATCGAGCGCTGGTGGAACGCGTCGTCGAAGCCGTGTTGGACCATGAGAATCGTCGCGACCTCGCGGTCTCGCTGCTGCTGACGGGGGACGAGGAGATCGCGGAACTCCACGGTCGGTTCCTCGGCGACCCGACCGAGACGGACGTCATGAGCTTCGAGACGGACGGCACCGCAGACATCGTCGTCAACGTGGCGCGCGCGCGGCGCGAGGCGAGGGCGCGCGGCACGACGATCCGTGCCGAGGTCGCGCTCTACATCGCGCACGGTCTTCTGCACTGCTGCGGGCACGACGATCACGATCCCGACGAGCGCGCGACGATGCGCGTGGCCGAGTCGGCCGTGCTCGCGAAGCTCGGGCTGCGACACGCGCAGGTCGACGTCGCGCGGTGACGCGCACATCGCGCGTGCACTGACGTCCGACGTCGCGCGTGCACGCGTCGTGCGTGCACTTTTTTCGT
>JBEAPQ010000142.1:0-6234 GCA_041164325.1 Planctomycetota bacterium
GGCGATGCTTGCGGAAGTGCCATTGACCGGGCTATCCCTCAGCTCAGATGCCAACGAGCCTGGCGGACGCGGTCGATGTAGCTTGAGTTGGAGGCGGAAACGAAGGTCTTCCCCCGATCGAACGGCTGGAGGCCACGCTGCCTGCCCGCCAGCACGTGGCCAACGCGACCGCAGCCTGCGGGCTCACTCCGTCGCGGCTCGTCGCAGCACCACGGCGGCATTGTGTCCGCCGAATGCCGACGACTGCGAGACGGCCCAGTCGAGCGTCGCGTCGGCCGAGCAGCGGGCGAAGTTAAGCGGGCGGACCGGGTCGTCCAGGTTCACGCAGCCATGGACCCTCTGGTCGCGAAGCGATAGAGCCGTGACGGCGGCCTCGATGGCGCCGCTGGCACCGATGCAGTGCCCAGTGAGCGACTTCGTTGCACTCACCAGCGGCCGAGGTCCGAACATTCGCTCGAGCACCGCCGACTCGACGTCGTCGTTGACGAGCGTGCCGGTGCCGTGGGCGTTCACGTAATCGATGTGCCCAGCCGTGATCCCCGCGTCCGCGAGCGACGCGGCGATCGCCCGCTCCAACTGCTCCCCCGATGGCTCGACGATCATCATGCTGTAGGCGTCGAACGTCTCCCCATAGCCGGCGATCTCGGCGTGGATGCGACCGCCGCGACGGCGGGCGTGTTCCCATTCCTCGCAGACCAGCACCGCCGCACCCCCTTCGGCCATGAGGAATCCGGTTCGCGCGGTGTCAAACGGCCTGTTCGCGGTCGCGGGGCTGCCGCCGCCTGTGGTCAGCGTCCGGGCGGTGTCGAAGACCCGGAATACACCGCCGAACGGATCGCCGACGAACTCCGCTCCGCCACAGAGCACGATGTTCGTCTCGCCGCCGCGGATCGACCGGAACGCGTGACCGATCGCTGCGGTGCCGGCCGCGCAGGCAACGGCGTACGACGCGTTGGGACCGTGCAGCGAGTACCGGATGCCGAGCGAAGCCGAGATCGCATTGGGCATGATCATCGGCGCGGAAAAGGGATTGAACCGCTGGGGCAGCGTCTCCAGCAGCGCGTCGAGTGCGGCCGTCGCATCGCACGCCGCCGTCGCGACGGGCTGACCGGCCAGCGGCTGCAGTGGCGAGAGCAGATGGCTGTTTTGCGTCGCGATCAGCGTGGTGATCCCGCCCACACCAGTCCCCATAAACACACCGCCTCGCGAGTCGTCGATGCCGGACAGCCGGTAGATGCCGCGTTTGGCGTCGGTCAGCTCTGGCTGCAAGCCAGCGTCGGAGAGCGCCTCGCCGGCGGCGACGATCGAGAGCATCGCCGACCTGTCGAGTCGCATGGCGTCGAGCGGCGTGATGCCGGCCGACTCGAAGTCGATTGGCGGCAGTGGTGCCCAGACGCCCGACCGAAGCCCGCTCCAGCGGCGCCAGGATTCGGGAATCGGGGCGACCGCCGCCTGGCCCCCGAGGCATGCATCCCAGCAGCTCGCGGTCGACGTCCCGACTGGCGACACGATGCCGATGCCGGTGACCGCCACCCGGCGGTGGCTCATGAGAGGCCCTGCTCGCCGATCCGCCGGTTCACGCAGTCGACCACCTCGTCGACCGTGGAAAGCGTGGCGGCCTCGTCGTCGGAAATCTTGCCATTGAATTCGCGCTCGATCGCCATCACGAGCATGACCGCGTCGACGGAGTCGGCACCGAGATCTTCGCGAAGCCGACTTGAACCGAGGATCGAGTCCGCCTCGAGCCCGAGGACGTCACGGATCACAGCCTCGACACGCGCTGCGACGGTTACCGGGGATGCCGCGGATGATTCTGACATGTCTGTTTCCACAGCATCGAGAGCTGACCCTGAAGAACGGCTTCTTGCGGCATGCGACGTCCTCGCGCACCGCCGCATTCCGACTTCGTTTCGCAGTCTACACGCGACGGCAACGCGAGTCGAACAGCCAGGCTTCGTCCGTTCACACGACTCTGGCGAGCATCGCCGTCGCGGTAAGCCCTGGACCGAAGGCCATGCTCACCACCGGCGTCCCCTTCTCGATGGCTGGGTCACGCAGAATGCGATTCCAGATCCGCGGCACCGTCGCGGAACTGGTGTTACCACCATCGCGCAGCGCCTCCTTGCCACTGGCAATCTGATCCTTCGAGAGGCGGAGGCAGCCGCCGACAAGCTCGACAATCGCGGGCCCACCGGGATGAATGACCCAGAGGATGTCGCCCTTGTCGGCGTCGAGGTCCATGCCCGCGTCGCGCAACAGACAGCTGAGAAACTCCTCGATGTGTGCCGCGATCAGCCGCGGCACGTCGACGGTGAGCGTCATCTCGAAGCGATTGGCGATCGGCCGCCACGACATCGCCTCGAGCGATGCGGGAATTGTCGTGTCCGCATAGTGCACAACCTGCAAGCCGGGAATCCCACGCTCGCGAAAGTCGGTCTCATCGTAAGCCGAGTAGCGTATGAACGCGTCGCCGAACAGGCTGTCGCAGATGATGTGTTCCGCGTCGACACACTCCGGTGCCGTGTGGATCGAGCAGATCTCGGTGTGGACGATGTCCACGCGGCGGGGGGCTCGTCGTAGGCCGCCCCGCGCCGTCGCCAGCGAACCGGCCGCCATACGGACCGCCGGGAAGGCGCCGTAGCAACCGTGGTGGTAGCAGTGTGTCACCGTCGTCCGCGGCCAGCTTCGCTTCGAGATCAACTCCTGCGCCGGGCTCGGCAGTAGGTATCCGGTCGTGGACACGTGGATCATCTCGTCAGGCGCGTCAGCGGACGACGGATACAGTTTCTCCATCGCCTCGCAGGCGTGCCCGCGAAAGACGGCCAGCCGTTCGGCAACGTCAGCCCCTCCCTTGCGTTCCCCAAACGGGCGGGTGAACGGGATGGCCGCGAAGTCGAGGTCCTGTGGATTCTTCGCCGCCTCGGCGTCGGGCAGCACGGAGATGCGCCGATTCGCGATGTGCTTGGGGGAAACTCCGTACTTCTCCCACGCTGCATGGATCCCGCGGAGGGCGTCCTCGGAAAGAGACGTCCCATCGCGGTCGGCCTCCGCTCGCGCCACGAACTCGGCGAAACGCACGGCGATCTCCAGGAGTTTCTCCTGGCCGACGGGCTCAGACAGATAAACGGGCCGAAAATCGGCAAGCACGACACCCATATCATCCATGCTCACGAAGATCCATGTCTCGGGGCTCTTTCGTGACGGCGCCGACCGGACGGCGACCGCGATTGATCCTGCAAGAACCGCGCTCCATGACACGATCGCTGATAACGGACTTGCGCACAACCCGCTTGAAGAAGCGACGGAACCTCATAGCGTTCGGGGTAATGCCGATCGCACCAACCATCGAACTCTGGGCCGCCGCGCAACGCCCTCCGGCGCCATCACCCCAGGAATCGGGTCGATCCATCAACTCGGCTTCCGAGGCGCGGCAGGAGAAACTACGCACCGTCAGCACGCCCCCGTTCGTCGAGCGGCTTCACGACCGTGATCAACTCCAGCGTGCCGAAATAGAACTGCCGGCTCGACACCTCCACAAAACCGACTCGCGCCAACTCCTCCCGCAGCGCGACGCGATCGGGAAAGTGCCAAAGCGACTTGGCGATGTAGGCATACACAGCCGGCTGTCCATGGAGCACGAGTCCCCAGAACGCGCCCCAGACGTAGAGCACGGCGTGTGCCAGCCGCTGCCACAGCCAGTGGGGGGATTTCGAGAAGTCGAGGAAGGCCGCCGTGCCCCCGGGACGCAGCACGCGATGGATTTCCTGCAGGGCGACTGGTAGCGAGGGGGCGTTTCGGAGGGCGTAGCTCCCCGTGACGATGTCGACGCCGTCGGCCGGGAACGACAGCCGATGCATATCGCCCAGCTCCAGCGAGACGTTGGGGAACTGGTTCTTTTCCCGGGCGATCGCGAGCATTTCCGGCGTGAGATCGACTCCGCACACCGTGCCTCGGGGATACCGGCGGGCCAGGGAGAACGCGACATCTCCCGTACCGCAGGCGAGATCGACGCAGACCGGAGAGTCACCGTGTGGCGCTGCTTCCCCGTCAGGCAACGAGTCGAGCAGCGCACACTTCCAGGCCTGGTCGCGACCGAGCGAGAGCGCCCGTGTCACCAGGTCGTAGCGGCGCGCCACCTCGGCAAACAGGAGTTCGTTTTAGTCGCGCTTGGCCTCGGGAACGCGAAGGTAGTCCGTCTGATCGGATGGCAGCTTCGACACGGAGATGTGGCTCACCGGGATGCTGGGGAAGGAGAAGACGCCGAACAGCTATCGCCGCGGCCCGGATGTGATTGGCCGTGGACGATTGAGCCAGCGAATCACGGGAGTTGCCAGGAAGGGCAGCCGGCCCAGCAGGTTCACGTTGAACTCCGTGAGACGTTGGTAGCGCAGGCTCTGCGTCACGAGGCGACAAAGCCGCATTCTACCTCGCAGCAGTCTCCCCCGCTCGGCGATCCAGCGCCGGGGCAGATCGGCGGAGTAGTGCCGGGCAGCCTCATGGGCGATTCCCGAAACAGCCGCCCCCGAGGCCAGCGCCCAGGCCATGCCCTCCCCCGTGAAGGGCTCGATGTAGCCGGCGGCATCGCCCACGAAAAAGATGCGGCGAACAGCCGGTGGCGACGTGCGGCACGACAGCAGCGTCGTGCCCTGCCAGTTGAGGTCGCGGACCCCCTCGAATCTCGGTAGGGGGGACTGGTGGAGGATCCGTTGCACCGTTTCGCCCGGGCCCCAGCGTTTCACCGCCGCCGGTTCGAGTGCCGCAGCGAGCTCCAGATTTCCACTCTCCACCTGCAGCCCGCCGATGTAGCCCTCGCGGCCCACCACCATCTGGATCGTGCCCGCCTGGTATCCCTCCGGCACGAGCGACGTCGTCGCCGACACCCCGAGGCGGGAACGGGGATTCACTGAGTGGGTGCAGCCTGGAGTCTGCCGCGCCAACCGTCCGGCGAGGCCATCGGCTGCCACAACGACGCTGGACACGATCTCGATCTCTTCGCCGTCGCGAGTCAACCGCAAGCGGCACCGATCGTCATCCACGCCGATCAGGTGAGCTTCCGCCCGCAGCAGCAGCGATGCGCCCGCGGCCGTTGCCTCGCGCGCCAGTTCGGCATCCAGCCAGTGCCGCGACAGGGCGGCTCCCTCGGGAAGCGGAAGATAGGCGTGCCGCCGGCCTGCAGCCATAAACACGCCCCGGACTGGAGGCGCTCGGCTGGCGGCGATCAGGGAGTCCAGCCCCAGGTGCGCGAGGCTGGCTAGGGCGTTGGCATTGAGAAAACAGCCGCAGACTTTGCGGCGCGGAAAACTCGCCTTCTCGACGAGCAACACCCTGCTCCCGAGTCGTGCCGCCTCCCGGGCCGCGATGGATCCCGACAATCCAGCCCCCACCACCACGATATCCCACAGGTCGCGACCGGCATCGGCGATCGAAATCGCGTCGGGGATCGTGGCCTGGGGCTGCATCTTCGAATTCCGAACAGAAGCGGGATGGACGCTGGAAGCGTCATGGTACTTCAGCGAGCCTCCACAGACGCGAGAGTTCCTGTGATCGGTCATCGCAGCGGCGAGCGAGCTTTGCGGGCGTGCCCCATGTACATGATCTGCGTGGAGGGAAACCGGCCAAACGTGAAGTCGAGTCGCCAGTTGACGCCCACGGGTGCCAGCCCAACGATCGGACCGACCTCGTAGCCACGATCAACGAGCTGCCGGGAAAGCTCCGCCGGTGCGATGAACTTCGCCGGATCGTGCGTCCCGCGGGGCAGCAGGCGGAGCACCGATTCGCCGAGCACGACAATGACGACCTTGGCGAGGAGGGTGCGATTGATCGTGTCAAAGAGAAACAATCCCCCGGGCTTGAGCACGCGAGTGATCTCGTCAAGCACCAGATCGACGCTGTCAACGTGCTCGAGCACATCCACGCAGACCACGCAGTCGACGGCCTCGTCCGGAAGGGGAATGCGCTCGCCAACACCGACGCGGTAGTCGATGGGAAGGTTTTCGAATCGCGCATGCTCGCGGGCGGCCTCCACCGCCGGACCGGATGGATCGACGCCAATGGTGTCGGCGCCCGCGCGGGCCAACGCCTCCGCCATGAATCCGCCGCCGCAGCCGACTTCAAGCGCGGTCTTGCCGTTCCAAGACCCGACGACCTGCGTGAAATGCCGCATTCTCGCCGGCACGATGTTCTGCAGGAGGCGAAGGAACCTCTGCGATCCATCCCACCAGTTCCGCGCATGCG
>JBEAPQ010000143.1:0-3190 GCA_041164325.1 Planctomycetota bacterium
CGAGCGACCGCTGGCGCTCGAGGAACTCTGCTCGGCCTCGGCGCTGCTGTTGACGAACGCGGTCTACGGCCCGCGTCCGGCCGTCCTGTTCGGGTCGGCCGCGGGCGGAGGCGGTCTCGCCGCGGCCCTTCCTGTCTGCCTCCAGGGTTGGCCCTGGACCGAGAGCGGCGGGTCTCCCTAACCGACGCTCTTCGCCGTGCTTGCGTCTTGCAGCCACGCCGGTCGGGCGGGCTGTGACCGGCCGGGAGTCACGGTGCTGGCCCCGAACGGTCGATGAGATCGGCATGTCCGCCACGACGAAGTCCAGTCACGGGTCCCAGCGCCCCGCGTCCGCCCCGCACCCGTCCCCGCGCGCGCAGGACCTCGCGGCCCTCCAGCGGCTCGCCGGCCCCCAGGCTGCCCGGATCAGCCATGAGCTCGTCCAGCACACCCTGCGGATGCGGCCCGGAAGCCACGTCCCGTTCCTGCGGGTCCCGCCGTTCAGCGTGCTGAACCGGCGCCGCCGCGCGGCCCGCCTCTGGATCAACGCGGTCCTGGGAGGCGACACGTCACCCGAGACGCTTCGCAACCTGACGCGGTCGTGGCTTCCGCAGCTCACCGGGACCGGGCCGGACCCACGCCGCGCGGCGGAGAGCGGGCCCGGGTTCGTGGAGTTCCTGCGCGGATCGCTGGCGGCGGTCGCCAGCCCCGATGGCCCGGCGGAGAATCTCCTCCCGCTCTTCGATGCTCTCCACGCTGCGGACGTCGTCTTGCAGGCGCACCTGGCGGCCATCGCAGCCGCGAGCCGTGCAGGCTGACGGGGTGGCCAGAACTTCGATCCGAGTCTTGCTTCGGGGGACGGCGTCGGTATGGTCTCCGGCCCGCAAACGGCCGCGTACCCGTAGCTCAATTGGATAGAGCACCTGACTACGGATCAGGAGGTTTCAGGTTCAAGTCCTGACGGGTATGCCAACGCACGACCCTCGCCGTCCTCGTGACGGGGAGGGTCGCTGTCTTTCAGGGCCGATTCCGCGCGCGACGCGGGTGTCGGGCGACTGTCGGCGTTCTCTCGGTCGGCTCCAAACCGCTTCCGACCGTACCCTCGCAGGGCGCTGCGAAGGGCTCGCGTCGGCTGCTTCGCGGCAGGGCAGCTGAAGACCCGGTTCCGGCACGACGACACGTTCGACGAGCAGGACAACTTCGGCCTGACGATCGAGCAGTGCGGAGGCCACGACTGCGCTCGACGACGACGTGGTTCCTGCAGCCGAGGCGATCGTCCGCAGCGCGAGAGCCGGCAACGTCGGCGACGGCAGGGTCCTCGCGCTGCCCAGGTAGGACTGCACCCGGATTCGGGCTCGCGAACGGGGCTGGGCGCGGTCTGGATGTCGGGGCCGGGCATCCCCACGGGGCTCCTGCGCTGCTTGCGTCTTGGCTGGTGCGCGCAAGAATGGCCCGCACGTTCTTCGTCGGAACCCGACCCCGAACCTCCGCCATGACCCAACGCAGTCTGATCGCTCTCGCCGTCGCCGGCCTCCTCACCCTGTCCGCCGCCTTCGTCTCCCCGGAGCGCGCGGTTCGCGACGACGATGACGATACCAAGCTCGCTCTCTACATGAAGGACATCAACAAGGGTCTCCGCGGCCTGCGTTCGACCCTTCGCGAGCCGGAGCGCAACGCCGAGTCGATCACGGCTGTCCGCGAGCTGCAGATCCTGATCACGAAGTCACGCGCCGAGGACCCGGCCCGTTCTGCGGAGATGCCGGAAGACGCGCGCGCGGCCTACGTCCTCGAGTACCAGAAGATGATGCTCGACTTCGGCATGAAGGTCATGGAGCTCGAGGCGGCGCTGCTCGAGGGTGACAACGAGGCGGCCCAGACGGTCTGGAAGGACGTCAACGGCATGAAGTCGCCGGCCCACGAGAAGTTCAAGGTCAAGGATTGAAGGAAAGCCACCGAAGGTGGCTTTCCTTCAATGCGTTGGCTGGGGGCTGCTGCGCAGCCCGGACCGGAATCAACCGAGCTGAAGCTCGGGCGATTCCGAGGCGCAGCCCGCTTTCGGCGGTCTGCGCCCAACTTGCTGGCGCAGTCTCGGCTCGTCCGAGCTGTGGCTCGGGTGCATCCCGAGTGCCGACTGTCTGCTCTGGCCCGGCTGCTCTCACTTGGTCAGTGAGAGGAACTCGACCAGGTCGCGGATCTCGCGGCGCGTGAGGAGGCTGCCCATGGGGGGCATGGCCGAGCCGCCGGTCTCGCGGTTGGTGATCTCGTTCTTGGGGACGCGTACCTCCTGGCTGTTGGCGTCGATCAGGACGAGTTCGTCAGTGGACTCGGACTTGATGATGCCGGCGAGGATCGAGCCGTCCTTCTTGGTCACGGTGACCTGGGCGAATCCTTCCGCGATGTCGGCGCCGGGTTCGGTCAGGGCGCGGAGCAGGTAGGCGCGGTCGCGGCGCTTGCCGATGCCGTCGAGCGTGGGGCCGGCTTGGCCGCCCGTGCCGCCGTAGCCGTGGCAGCGCATGCACTGGGCGGCGGGGTGCTCGCGGAACAGGCGTTCGCCAGCCTTCTGGTTGCCGCCTTCGGTGCAGCCGTCGAAGGGGGAAGTGGCGAGGTGCCCTTGGGCTGCCTGCTGGCCGCGGGTGACGCCGGCTTCGAGGACGTCGAGGCGAAGTGCGGTGGGGACGACCGTCCCGTCGGCCAGTGCGGAGACCAGGGCTTCGATGGCGCCGTTGGCCGCGGGGCCGTCGAGGCTGGCGAGCGTCTCGATCGCACCGCGTCGTTCGGCCATGTCTGCGCTGGCGTCGCGGGCCAGCGATGCGAGGATCGGCACGGCGGCGGCAGGTTCTGCGCGGGCGAGCACGTCGCGCGCCGCGCGGCGCAGCGGCAGCGGAGCGTCCGCGTCGACGGTGCGTGCGACGGCGACCGCTTCGCCGGTCGCTCCGATGCGCTCGAGGGTTGCGAGCGCGCGCGCGCGCGTCTCGCCGTCGTGCTGTGCCTGGCCTGCGGCTGCTGCGAGCAACGCACCGACTCCCGACATCCCGAGCTGCTCCGCGGTGACGCAGGCCGCGCGCGCGACGCGTCCCGGCGTCCCGCTCGCGAGCAGGGTTCCGAGCGACTTCGTACCCGTGCTCTGGGCAACGAGCGTGTTGCGGGCTGGAAGGGCCCGCCACTCGCCCAGCACCCGGTCCTGCCCGTCGGGCTCGGCCCATTCGGCGAG
>JBEAPQ010000144.1:0-2541 GCA_041164325.1 Planctomycetota bacterium
CGCCGGCCCCGTTGTGGTCGACGACACGCAGCACCAGGGAGTGGGTGTTGCCGGGCACGACGTGCGGCGTGAGGTCGGCGGTCGTGCGGATCAGCCAGACCGTTTCACCGGTCTCGGGGTCGCCATGCCGCGCGATCTCGCGGCCGTCGAGGTAGAGCCGGTAGGAGTCGTCGACGCCTTCGAAGACCGCGGTGATCGGGCGGTCTCTCCAGGACGTCGGAACCTCGATCTGCGTTCGGAACCAAGCGACACCGTCGTAGCCCGGAATCCCCTCCGCTTCCCAGTGCCGGGCCGGCCGGATCGCGCGCCACGCCGCACCCGCGTGTTCCCCGCCGTCGGCCCACTGGGCCTCCCGTCCCACGTCCTCGGGATCGAGCGCGATCTCGAAGCGGTCGATCGGCACGACCTCGGCATCGAGCGCGGCACCGAGGCTCTCGACGAGCGCATCGGGAAGGGCGCGCCTCGGGTCCGGCCCGGAGGAGAGGGTCTCGGCCAGCGCCTCGAGGACCAGCCGTCCTGCCGCCGAGTCATCGGCCAGGGTCGTCAGGCCGAGCCTTCCGCGCCCGACGCGGGTCGTGCACGCCAGGATCCAGGGGCGCACCTCGCGGATGTCGTGCGTGTCCCAGAAGGCCAGGATCGGATCGACGTGATCGAACAGGTGTTCCCCGAAGAGCACCTCACCGGTCTCGAGGTCGAAGCTCTGCAGCTCCATCAGGAACTCGCGCGGGAGGGTCCGGAGGATCGGATGGGGCGGTGCGATGGGCGCGCCCCGGAGGAACCAGAGCCCGCTCGTCTTCAGGCTGCCCTTCCGGTTGCCGGCGCGCAGCAGCACGCGGGCACCGTTCCGGACGCTCTCCCACGTCGCTCGGTCGAGGCGGTCGACGACGAGGACGTCTCGGGGGAGGACGCCGTGCGGGGGCGGTTGGACCCAGAGGTCCCAGGCGTTGCGTGTCTCGTGCGAACCGTCGAGAGCGACTTCCAGACGGAGTCTCCGCGGCTGCGCAACGGGGGGCAGGTCGACGGTGAACCCGAGCGGCGGAGAGACCGTGCCCTGCGGAACCGTGACGTCCATGCGCGCCTCGAACCCGAGCTCGGGAATCCGGACCGTCACCACGCCTTCGAGGTCGAGATGGCCGTGGTGGGCCACGCGGATCGGAAGCTCCGTGGGGCCGGGCAGGAAGGAGCGGCGGTCGTCGGCCACGTCGAGGCCGAGCATCGTGTCGCCGTGGAAGGAGAAGGCTTCCTCGTCCCACTTGAGGCGGCCGAAGTCGTCGAAGAACCCCATGCGCGCCTTCGTGAAGTCGCGCGCCACGGACAGCGTGTATCCCGCCTCCGGGAACGACATCCGCAGGCGTTCGATCTGGTACTTGCGGTTGCGGAGCGCGTAGGCCAACGAGTCCGGGACCAAGGCCGCGGCCGTGGACGGTCCGTGGAGGCGTTCGAGACGCGCGGCGAACGCGCGCTGCGCATCGATACCCCACGGAGCCCACCACGCATCCTCGGCGAGGCCCGATGCCTCGAGCGCCCGCATGTCGAGCCACGTGTCGGCGGCGATGCACTCCCCGAGCAGGAGCGGCTTTGCGGCGCGCGCGTCGATGTGGGCGCGCATGGATCGGATCTTGCCCGGCCACCACGAGTTGTTGCCGTACGGGTGGTCGTCGTAGAAGTCGTGGATGCGGTGCCACTCGATCCACGCGCTGTCGTCGACGACGAGCGTCTGCGGGACCATCTCCTTGCACTGCCGGTAGAGCGCGTCGAGGACGTCGAGTTCGGCCGAGTGCCCGGTCTCGCAGGTCAGGCTCCGGAACGCCACCGAGGGGTGGCTGCGATCCTGGACGTGGAACTCGGCGTACTCGCGCTTCAGGTCGTCGAGGTGTTCCGCGGTCAGCGTCGGGTGCCAGGTCGGATACTCCTGCCAGACGATGAGGCCGAGCTCATCGGCGAGGTCGTAGACCACGGGTGGCGGCATCCAGAGGCAGGCCTTCAGCATGTTGCAGCCGAGCTGCTTGATGCCTTCGAGCTGCGTTCTCCAGAACGCCGGGTCCTCGGGAGGCGCGAGGTGTGGTGGCGAGTATCCCCAGTGCAGCATGCCCCGGAGTTGGAGCCGCTCGCCGTTCCAGAGGATCTGCGTGCCGTCGGCCCCCAGACGGCGGAATCCGACGCGTCGGGTGACGGAGTCGACGAGCTGTTCCCGGTCTCCGGCGACACGGAGCAGGTCCAGCCGCACGTCGTGGAGCGTCGGGTCGGACGGAGACCACAGCGCGGCGTGGGGGGGCCGGAGGACCCCTTCGGCCTGGTCGCTGCCACCCTGGAAGCGGAACGTCCCCTGGGCGGCGATGCGGCTGCCGTGCGAGAGGGTGACGCGCAGCGCGAGATCCTGCGTGGCGCCGAGCACCGGTGCTGTGAAAGCGAACTCGGGCCCGTGCTCGGTCGCATCGCCGAACGTGGCGATCCGCTCGCGGTCCAGCACCGGGCCGTCGTCGATGCAGAGGTGGACCGATCTCCAGATCCCTCCGAAGTGGGGTTGGATGATCGGAAGGA
>JBEAPQ010000145.1:0-3014 GCA_041164325.1 Planctomycetota bacterium
CAGCGCTGGAGGACGCGCGCGCCCGCGGCTTCGCTCCGGGCGAAAGGCTCCGCGTGCTGGACTTCGGCTGCGGCACCGGGATCGCCGCGCGCCGCTTTGCGGCCCGCTTCGACGTGGCTGCGGTCCACTGCGTCGATCACTCGGCGCGGGCGTCTCGTTTCGCGGCTGCACGCATCTCTGCGGAACACCCGCAGGTCACAACCACCCACGCGACGACCGTTCCCGGACCGGGTGATGCAGGACCCGACGTCCTGCTCTGCAGCCACGTGCTCGACGAGCTGGGGCCCTCCGCCGAGTCCGCCCTGCTCGACCTCGTCGCCCGCGTCCCGCACGTCGTCTGGGTCGAGCCCGGGAGCCGCGTCGTGTCCCGGCGTCTGGCGGCGCACCGCGACCACCTGGTCGCCGACCGCGGCTTCGCCGTGGTCGCGCCGTGCCCCCATCAGGGACCCTGCAGCGCGCTGCGCGGCGACGACGGGCACTGGTGCCACTTCTTCGCGCCGCCGCCCGCCGAGGTCTTCACCGACGGCGATTGGGTCCGACTCGGCCGCGAGCTCGGCATCGACCTGCGCGCTCTGCCCTACGCAGCGCTCGTGCTGTCACGGCGTGACGCCACGGCCTCTGCGCCCGAACCACGCCATGCCCGCGTCCTCGCCCGTCCCGAAGTCTCCGGCAAGGAAGCGCGGGTGTTCGTCTGCGACGCCGACGGACTGCACCACCTGACGGCGTTCAAGAGCCGCGGCAGCGCCGAGGCGTTCCGCACGCTCAAGAAGGCAGGCCCAGGACTCCGCGACGTCACGGTCGATCGCGACGGCTCGCAGCTCCGGGCGATCGAACCCGCCGAAGAGCCCGGTCAGCCCCAGTCGTAGAAGCCCTGGCCGGACTTCTTGCCGAGCTTGCCGGCGGCGACCATGTCGCGGAGCAGCTGCGGCGCCTCGAAGACCGGACTGTCGAGCTCCTTCCGCAGGTAGTCGGCGATCGCCAGCCGGACGTCCAGCCCGACGAGGTCGGTCAGCCGGAGCGGCCCCATCGGGTGCCGGTAGCCGAGCTCCATCGCCTTGTCGATGTCTGCTGCGGAGGCGACGCCGGCCTCGACCATACGGATGGCCTCGAGGCCGATGCACACGCCGAGCCGCGACGTCGCGAAGCCGGGGCTGTCGCGGACGACGATCGGCTCCTTGCCGATCTGGGCTGCGTAGGTCCGGACCCGCTCGACCGTCGACTCGCTCGCCGCGTCGGGCCGGACGATCTCGAGCAGCGCCATGATCGGCACCGGGTTGAAGAAGTGCATGCCGACGCAGCGTCCTGGCTCAGCGATGCCTTCGAAGATGCCGGCGAGTGACAGCGACGACGTGTTGGTCGCGAGCACCGCGGTCGCCGGAGCGGCGGCCGCCACCGCCGCGAACACCTCGCGCTTGAGGTCGAGCCGTTCCGGCACGGCCTCGACGACGAGATCCGCGCCCGCCACCGCCGCCGCGAGGTCCGTGGTCGTCGTCAGCCGTCCGAGCGTCGCCTCCCGCGCGTCGACCGAGACCTTGCCCTTCTCGACGCCCTTGTCGAGGAAGCCCCGGATCGTCCCCATGCCGCGCGCGACGAACTCGTCCTGCACGTCCCGCAGCACCACTTCGGAACCGGCCTGCGCACAGACCTGCGCGATTCCAGCCCCCATCGTCCCTGCACCGAGCACAGCGACACGGGGAAACACAACGCTCTGGTTCTCTGTCATGACTCGCTCCGAGGATTCGGGCGGACGATGAAACACGAGGCCGGCCCGGGGCTCCATCCGAAAGCGCCGCCGCCGCCACCCCGACGTCGGCCCCTACTTCTTGGCGCGCTTCTCCAGGAACGCCTGCATGCGATCGTGCTTGTCGGCACTGTCGAAGAGCACGGCCTGGAGCGAGCTCTCCACCGTCATCGCCATCTGTTCGTTCGGGCGGGCGAGGGCGTTCATCGAGGCCTTGGCCAGGCGCACGGCGAGCGGGCCGTTGTGGGCGATCTCGCGAGCCAGCGCGAGCGCCGCGTCGAGGACCTCCTCGTCGGGGACGACGCGGTTGACGAGGCCGATGCGCTCGGCCTCCGCCGCGTCGACGATGCGGCCCGTGTAGACGAGCTCGCGCGCGCGGCCGAGCCCGACGAGCCGCGGGAGGCGGTAGGTCGCGCCGGCCGCCGGAATGATGCCGAGCGAGACCTCCGGCTGGCCGAGGCGCGCGGACGCTCCGGCAACCCGGAGGTCACAGGCGATCGCAAGCTCGCAGCCACCGCCGAGACACCAGCCACGGATCGCGGCGATGACCGGGACCGGGAAGTCCTCGACCCGCTTGAACAGGGACGAGTTGATCGCGGCGAGCGCGTCGCGGGCGTTGCGCTCCTTGAGCTGGGCGATGTCAGCGCCAGCCGCGAACGCCTTCTCCCCGGCGCCGGTCAGCACGATCGCCGTCAGGTCCGGCTCTTCGAGCAGCGCGTCGAGGTTGCGGTGCAGCGCCTGGACCATCTCGAGGTCGATCGCGTTGCGACGTTCCGGGGCGTTCAAGGTCAGGACCGCGATCCGGTCCTCCATGCGCATCAGCGTGCGCGGGTCGTCATCGGCGCTCATCGCGTGTCCTCCTGGTCGGGGCGGGAATCATCCCCGCTGTCTGACCCGCCGTCGAGGAAGCGTGCCCGATCGGCCGGAGACAGCCGCGCGCACACGTCGTCCTGGCCGAAGAAGCGCAGCCGATGGCGCGCGACGAACCGGTAGCCGACGTCCCGGAGGGGGCGCGGCACGGCGACGAAGACACGGAACCACGACCAAGGCGCCCGCAGCTCGGGAGCGAGTCGGAGCACGGCCGAGGAGCGGACGTGCACGCCCATCGCATCGACGACCACGACGCTGTCGGGGAGTTCCGCGGGATCCACGCCGCGCGCATGCAGCACCTCCGTCGCGGCCGTCGAACCGAGCGGCGCGAACCGCATTCGGCCGCGCGCGTCATGACGCAGCAGGAACCGCACCGTCCGGCTGCAGAGGCCACAGCCCCCGT
>JBEAPQ010000146.1:0-5551 GCA_041164325.1 Planctomycetota bacterium
CAAGCCGATCCGGGAACCTTGTCTCCGCGCCCTTCGGGGCGCGGCTCCGTTGAAGCCAGCGGGTCGGGGCGATCAGCGTGGGGTGACGTCTCCGTGCTCTACGTTGCACTGACCTCCTCGAGTCTCAAGCCGACCCTCGGGAACCCTGGACATGATTAGCGATCCATGCTCGCGGCGATCGGAAGCTCCCGGGTGCAGGTAGAGTGACGCACATGCGTGCATGCCTCCTACCGGTTGCCCTGATGTCGAGCCTGGCCGGCGTGGCTTCCGGTCAAGAAGAGGCCTCCCCGGATTGGGGTGCAGTGCCCGAGCCGATCGTGCGGCTGGTCGAGGCGCGCTGCATGCGGTGCCACGGCGGCGAGTCGCTGAAGGGAGAGGTCGATCTGCGGGATCTGGGGATCGATGACGCGCCCGCTCGGCTTGAGCTGCTGCGGCGGGTGCAGGAGGTGGTGGCGTTCGGCGACATGCCGCCGGAGGACGAGCCGCAGCCGACGGACGAAGAGCGCGGGAGGCTCGCGGCGTGGCTCGACGCGGAGCTCGCGGCGGTGGACGGGGCGGCGATTGCGGACAAGCTGCGCTACCCGGCCTACGGGAACGTCGTCGACCACGAGCGGCTCTTCGGGGCCGAGCCGTCGGGCGCGGCGGCGACGCCGGCGCGGCGGTGGCGCGTGCATCCTGCGATCTTCCACGAGCGCGTCATGGACGTGTTCCGGCTGGAGGGGCGGGACCGGGAAGGGATGCGCTACCGGACCTTCCCGGGCGTGACGAGTCCGTTCGTGCTGCCGGATGGTTCCGGGGTGCGGGACTACGCGCTCGACGGCCTGGATGGGGGGCACCTGCTCGTGATGCTGGGCAATGCCCGCTGGATCGCCGACCGGCAGATCGTGATCGCGCGGGCGGTTGGCGGCGCGAAGCCCGAGTTCGCGGATCCCAAGGACCGGTGGATGCCGCGCGCGCTTCCGGCGTCCTACGCGGCGTTCGGGGCAGTGCTGGCGCTCGACGGTGCGGCGGCTGAGGACGGTGTCCTCGAGGCTGCGGTCGTCGAGCAGTTCGACTGCGTGCTGCGGCGTCGGCCGCGACCGGAGGAGCTGGAGAAGTACGAGGAGCTCCTCCGGTCGGGCATCGCGCTGAGCGGCCCCGAGGGCGGCCTCCGGCAGATGCTGACGGCTGTGCTCCTCGAGTCCGAGTTCCTCTACCGGATGGAGCTCGGCTCCGGCCTGGCCGACGAGGACGGGCGCCGCGTCCTCGCGCCGCACGAAGCGGCGGAAGCGATCTCCTACGCGCTCGGCGACCGGCGTCCGGACGCGGAGCTCCGGAAGGCGGCCGCCGAGGGTCGACTCGTCACCCGCGAGGACTACGCGCGCGAGGTGCAGCGGCTCCTCGACGACCCGGACCACTTCCGCGGTCAGATCGACCCGTCGCTGAACGGCAAGCACTACAGCTCGAACGTCACGAGCCACCCGAAGCTGATCCGGTTCTTCCGCGAGTTCTTCGGCTATCCGGGCGCGACCAAGGTGTTCAAGGACCCGCCGCGGAGTGGGGGCGTGTACCGGAATCCCGACCGCGGCACGGTGGCGACGCCGGGCCGCCTGATCCTCGAGACCGACCGCATCGTCACGCGGATCGTCGAGGCGGACGAGGATGTGTTCCGGCAGCTGCTGACGAGCGACGAGTTCTACGTCTACCACGACCGCAGCAACGAAGAGGGTCGGCGCATCGTCGAGGAGTGGCGCTCGGTCTACGAGCGGCTGAAGGACACGGCGTGGCGCACCGAGCCTGAGGCGGTCCTCGCCGAGCATCTCGAGTTCTTGAAGGGCGTGCCGTCGATGCGCATCGCCGACGCATCGCGTCCGGGCGAGCTCGTCAACTACATGCACTACTTCGACGAGTCGTTCGGGCAGGGGCGGACGCCGTTCACGACGGTGCCGTGGGCGCACGGCTACACGTTCCACCACGCGCCGCTCTACAACCTGCCCGAGACGCCGTCGATCGGTCGCTACGGCAGCTGGAAGTCGACCGAGTACCAGGGCGCCAAGATCGAGCGGCAGCAGTTCTGGGACTACCCGCCGGAGCAGCCGTTCCGGATTCCGCACCGGATGGGGGTGCTGACGCACCCGTCCTGGCTGGTCGCGCACTCGACCAACTTCTTCGCCGATCCGATCCGGCGTGGGCGCTTCATCCGCGAGAAGCTGCTCGCGGGACGGGTGCCCGACATCCCGATCACCGTCGACGCCCAGGTCCCCGAGGACCCGCGGAAGACGTTCCGTGAGCGCGTCGAGGAGGTGACGACCGCCAACGCGTGCTGGCGCTGCCACCGGCACATGAACCCGCTCGGGCTGCCGTTCGAGGCCTTCGACGACTTCGGCCGGTTCCGGACCGAGGAGGCGCTCGAGCACCCGGACAACCTGCTGCAGCGCGGCAACGGCAAGACGACGTTCGACGTCTATCCGACCGCGCCCGTCGTCACGATCGGTCATCTGAAAGGCACGGGCGACGCTGCGCTCGACGGTGCTGTGGACGATCCGTTCGAGCTGATCGAGCGCCTCGCCCGCTCGGACCGCGTCCGCCAGTCGATCCTGCGCCACGCGTTCCGGTTCTTCCTGGGCCGGAACGAGGAGCTGTCCGACGCGGCCACGCTGCAGGACGCGGAGCGCGCCTACCTCGACAGCGGCGGCAGCTTCCGCGCGGTCGTCACGAGCCTGTTATCCTCTGCCTCGTTCCGCTTCCGCCGGGAGCCGGGCCGCTGAACCATGAACACCCGCCGCGACTTCCTCCGGAACGGACTCTTCAGCGCGGGCGCGCTCGCCTGCTTCGGCAAGGGCCAGCTGCTGCCTGCGCCGGTCAAGGCGCCCCAGCGCTTCATCTTCATGCACCGCGGCAACGGGCTCTGGCCGCACGTCATGGTGCCGCCGAGCTTCGACGACGCGCTCTTGCAGCGCGAAAAGCGGCGTGAGTCGATCGACGTCGATCTCGACGGCCACGAGCTGCCGGCTTGGATGGAGCCGATCGCGGGCCATCGCGACCACCTGACGATCCTCCAGGGGATCTCCGGGAAGATGTGCACGGCGGGGCACCACTCGTGGTGCTCGGCGCTCGGGGCCTACAAGGCCAACGAGCGGCTCAGCTCGATCCTGTGGGCGACGGTCGACTTCGAGCTCGCGCGGATGTTCCCGTCGCCGGTCGAACACATCGAGCTCGCGTGCTTCCCGCTCGGCGGGGGCAATGCGCGCGGCAGCCTGGACGGGATCGCGATGGGCTTCTCGGCCCGCGGGCCCCAGCAGCCGAACTACGCGTTCGGTTCGCCCAGGGTCGCGGTCGAGCAGCTGTTCCAGTCGGTCTCCGAAGACCCGGACGCGCGCGTCGCCTACGAGCTCGAGCGGCAGCTCCTCGCGTTCGTCGCGCAGAACGAAGGGCAGGCGGCCGACACGCTGCGCGGCGCGGAACGCCTCAAGATCCAGGGCTACGCCGACTCGGTCGAGGCCATCCGCGAGCGCAACCGCAAGATCGACGGCATGGCCGCGCGCATCCGGCGGCATGTCCCGGTGCTCGACCAGGCGGCGCTGTCGGGCGAGATGACGACGTTCCAGCGGCAGGACGCGCACGCCGAGGTCCTGCTCGGCGCCCTGATCGCGGGGCTCACCAACGTCGTGGCGTTCACCGTCGACGAGCTCGGCCACGACTACACCGGGATCACCGGCATCGAGGGCGAGCGGGTCAACATGCACGACGTCGGCCACGGCAAGTCGTTCGGCGGCGTCGACGCGGCCGAGATCCGCAGCCGCTGCCGCACCCAGCACATGCGGCTCGTCGACCGGATCGTCAGCCGCCTGAAGGCCGTGCCGGAGGGCGACGGGACGATGTTCGACAACACGACGATCCTCTACTTCCCGGACGGCGGCGAGTCGCACCACGCCCACGGGACCGAGTATCCGTTCGTCGTCGTCGCAGGATCCAACTCCCGCCTGGGACTCGGCCACCGCTACCTGCGTCTTCCGGATTACGGCAAGCCAGGGCACCGGACCCTCGGCAACCTGCACACGACGCTGCTCCAGGCCCACGGGAATCGGGTCGAGCACTTCGGTGCGCTCGACACCGGCCTCGACAAGTTCGGGATCGACCAGAAGGGGCCGATCCCGGAGCTGCTGCGGGGGTGACGCAGCGCGCTCGGAGCGAGGCGCGCTGCGGCGACTCGCGACTAGAGCGTCGCGATCGCCAGCGCGTCTGAGGCCGTCACCCCGAGCGGTCCGCACGGGTCGATGGCAACCAGCTGGACGCTGAGGCCGAGGTTGGCGGGGAGCGTCGACGGCAGCGGGAACGCGAGTCGCGCCGTGCCGAGCGCATCGGTGGCGGCAGGGGCGCCGGCGAAGATGCCGTTGGCGTCGAGCCAGAGGTCGATGCCGACGACGCGCAGAGGGCCCGCGCCCGGGCCTGCGCCGAGGAGCATGACTGCGAGGGCGCCCGCCGGCAGCGTGTGTGCGGCGAACCCGAAGTCCAGGTTGCCGGCCTGTGGGAGTGACGTGGTCGTGGCGAGGATGTTGCCTAGGCAGCCGGGCGTGCTGTTGCCGAACGCGAGGCCGGGGAATGCCTGGGGCGTCAGGTTGGGCGGCGTGCTCGCCGAGTAGGCCGCGGCGCCGCGGAGCGTGCCGTTCATGCCTGACGAGCTGTCGTCGGTGTTCTGGTTGAAGTTCCAGGTCGAGACGAGGCCGGGCACGGAGCTCAGCTCCATGTTCATCGTCGCCTGGATCTCGCCGGCGGTGCGGGCGAACGGCCAGAGCCTCACCTCGTCGATGGAGCCGTTCCAGGTCTCGTTGTCGGGAGTGATGTGGTCGGTGCCCTGGCCGATGCGGATCGCATTGCCGACGTCCTGGATCACGCCGGTGAGTGGGGCCGAACTGACCTCGGTGCCGTTGACGAACAGGCGGGCGAACGCCCCGTCGTAGGTCGCGGCGACGTGGGTCCAGTTCAGCAGCTGGCCGGGCTGGAACGACCAGCGCACCTGGGCGCGGCTGTTGGCGTTGACCGTCCACTTGAGGACGCGGGCGGCGTTGGTCGCGGCGTCGACCCGGAGGTTGAATGCGTTCGGCGCGGACTGGAAGCCGGTCCGCATGATCGTCGGCCAGCGGTTGGTCGTCGTCGTGCCGAGCGTCGTCTCGTCGTAGGTCACCCAGGCTTCGATCGTGATGCCGCTGGCCGGGACGAGCTGGACGGCGTGGGGGACCTCGACGCCTCCGCCGAGGGGGTTGGAGTTGCTGAACGAGATGCTGCCGGCTTGGGCTGTCAGCGTCACGCTGTGGGCGCCGAGCGTGAGGAGCGTGAGAGCGAAGAGGGAGCGCTTCATGTCTCTCTCCAGGGAACACGAATCGGACGCTGGCGTCGACCGTCCGAGGGGTTCGGGGCGGCATCCGTGTCGCCGCAGCGTAAGGTCGGCGGGCTCTCGTCAGCGGGGGCCCGGTCCTCGCGGGTGGTGTAGAGTTCCCACCGCCCCAGCTGACTCACTCTCTCCCGCGTTCCCGAAGTCTCGTCCCTGGCCCACTCCATGAAGCTCGCTCTC
>JBEAPQ010000147.1:0-17684 GCA_041164325.1 Planctomycetota bacterium
CGAGCCACCCGACGCCTCCCGTCTTCGACGGCCCGGAGGACCGCAACGGACGACGCAACCATGACGAGATCAGGTTCTGGGCCGACTATCTGACGCCCGAGCGCGCGACATGGATCGTCGACGACCAGGGACGCCGCGGCGGGCTCGCTCCGGACGCCGCCTTCGTCCTGCTCGGGGACCTCAACTGTGATCCGCACGATGGGGACGCGCTGGACGCGCCGATCGCACTCTTGCTCGGGCATGCGCGCATCCAGGGCGAGATCCTGCCGGCGAGCGAAGGCGCAGCCGCGGCCTCCGCAGCACAGGGAGGTGTCAACGCCACGCACCGCGGGCCGACCTGCGCGGACACCGGCGACTTCGACGACACGCGCGGCCCGGGGAACCTGCGGCTCGACTACGTGCTGCCGTCCCGGGGACTCGGGGTCCTGCAAGCCGCGGTGTTCTGGCCGCTCCCGGGCCAGCCCGGCGCCGAAGCGAGCGCGGCTTCGGACCACCGGGCGGTCTACGTCGACATCCGTTAGCCGTCGACTCAGCGTCCCTCGGCCTGCCAGACGTTGTTGTCCGGCTCGATGTCGAGCGTGTCGCGGTCCGGGTCGATCAGCACGGTGCGCGCCCCTGCTGGGAACCGCAGCACGTGACGCATCGCACCGCCGAGCCACGTATCGACACCGATGACCTGGCGCTCGGAACGGCCTTCGGCGTAGCGCGCCTCCACCGTGCACGGGTGCGGGATGAACCCACGATCCTCGATCGTCACGACGAGCTCATCCCCTTCGGTCTCCACCGAAGCCACCGCGTGGTCGAGCTTCCGGACCTCGAAGTACCAGGGCTGCCAGTACCAGTCGAGGTCACGCCCCGCGAAGCGCTCCATCGTCCGGAACAGGTCGTAGGGTGTCGGGTGCTTGTAGGCCCACTCCTGCACGTAGGTCCGGATCGCCGTCATGAACACGTCGTCGTCCCCGCTCCGCATCAGCTCGCGGAGCTGGTGGAGCAGCGCCGCCGGCTTCGTGTAGGACGCGAAGCCGTAGCCGACGGGGTAGTAGTCCGCATGGGTCATCAGCGGCGCCTCGCTGCCGCGCCGCGCCGTCCGGATGTAGCCGAGCATCGACGCGCGCGCGGTCTGCGGCGCATCCCGCATCGCCGCCTCGACGAGGTCGGTGAAGAAGCTGGTCGTTCCCTCGTCCTGCCACGAGTGACGCTTCTCGTTGGTGCCGACGATCATCGGGAACCACATGTGGATCAGCTCGTGGGCCACGATCCCCTCCAGCCCCCGCACGCTCCGCGAGTCGCCGATCAGGGTCATCATCGGGAACTCCATCCCTCCCCCGATGATCCCCTCGCAGGCCGTCATGTGCGGCCATGGGTAGGGGAACACCTCCCGTGACATCCACTCGATCGTGAAGCGCGCGGCGCGCGCCGCTTCCGGCCACGTGGACGAGGTCGGCTCGTAGACAGCGTGGATCTCGACCGGTTCTTCGCGGCCGGGAACGACGGCGTGCGTCGCATCCCAGACGTAGCTGTTGGACACGCTGACCGCGACGTCGCGCACGTTCTCCGCGACGAAGTGCCACGCGACGACGCCGTCCTTGGCCTTCGTCACGCGCCCCGCGGCGAGATCGTCCTTCGAGATCACCGGCTGGACATCCCGGGAAGTGCTCGCGGCCGCAAGCCGATCGAGGGCCGTGTCATGCAGGATCTCCCCGGCGTTCTGCAGGACGCCGGTCGAGCGGACCAGGAACCCAGCCGGCGCGCGGAACGTCACGTCGTAGTTCCCGTAGGGCATGTAGAACTCGCCGTTGCCCCGGTACTCCTCGCAGACCCAGCCCTCGACGTCATCGCGCACCGCGAACTGGGGGTACCAGTAGCCGAGGTAGAAGACGCGGTTGTCCTCGTGCCCGTTGCGCGGCGCGGTGCCGGCGACAGGAACCGGATACGAGTACTCGACCCGGACCGTCGCCGAGGCCCCCGGCTCCAGCCCGCCGCGCAGGCGCAGGGCCATGCGTGTCCCCATCGCACGCGCGTTGATCTCGTTGCCGTCGAGCGACACCTCGCCCAGCGTGATCCCGTCGGTCACTGCGACGACCCGGGTCCGCATCTGCCCCACCTTGTGCAGGTTCTGGCGGAGATGCATCCAGAGGACGGTCACCGCCTCCGTGCCGCGGTTCGTGTAGGTCCCTTCGACGACACCCCGCACGACGGCGGCGGCCGGATCCAGCTCCGCATCGATCCGATACGAGACCGCGTCCGTCCAGTATGAGGCTCCGGGCGCCCCCTGCGCGGAACGCGTGCCGGCAGCAATCGCCGCGGCGTAGGCGTCAGGTTCGGTGACCGGGTAGGGGAGGACACGATCCTGCGCCGGCAGGACGGACGGAATCAGGACCGAGAGCGCGGTCGCAAGGGCACGGTGCATGCCCCTGGTCTACGCAATGCGGCGGGTCGACGCGAGCAGCTACAGCCGGTCGCGTCCGGGCGGCACGAGCAGCGACCAGGGACCTTCCTCGCGCGGCACGACTTCGACGTGACGCAGGAGCGCGAACAGCATCCCGCGCGCCGCAGCCGCCGCGCCGAGAGCGTCCCGCGCCAGCGTCCTCGCCTCTTCGGACGCTTCGTCGATCGCAGCGAGCCGGACGCTGAGCGACGAGAGCTGCGCACACTCCTCGATCAGCTCCAGCGCCATCCCCCGGACCTCGTCGGCGACCGCCTCGCGCCGACTCCTGGGCACGGTCGGGTCTCCGTCCCCCTGCGATGGGTCCGCGCCCACCACCCGCGGCGACCCTGTCTCGGCAGCCTCGGAGCTGGCCGCCGGCTCGCGGGAGGGTCCCTCCTGACCATCCGCGCCCAGGACGAACTCGCGCCGCCATGCGGCGTCGACACGCTGCTTGTCCTTCTTGCTCAAGGAGACCTCCTCGCAGGCAGTCGGGGCAGTCGACCGAAGCGCAACCTTCGATACGGTGGAGAGTCTAATCCTCCGCGGTCGGACGCGGCGATGATTCTGCGCGAAGCGTCGGCGTGCGACGCAGCCGCTCGGAGGCTGTGACCAAATCAGCCTACAGCCTCCGAGTTGCTTGTCTGGCAGCCGCTCCGCGGCTGCGTGAGAGCCCGTGACGACACTTCGTCACAGGCTCTCTCCGCCGTGGCGCGCTCCGACCCGGCGCGCGATCATGCCCCCCGCATGCGTCGTTCCGTTCCCGTTCTCGCCGCGCTCGCGCTTTCTTGCCTGGCCCTGCCGTCCACCGCCCAGAGAGGCGAGGCGCCGCTCGTCACGGCGGCCGAGGCCAGCGGCTTCACGCAGACGTCGAGGCTCGAGGATGTGCGCGCGTTCCTCGACGCGGTCGTCGCACGCAGCGAAGGCGCCCGGATCGAGGTCGAGACGTTCGGCCAGAGCCTGGAGCAGCGGGACCTGCTCCACGTGCGGGTCCGCCCCGCCGAGGGTGCCACGCGGCCGAGCGACGGTCCGCTCCGCGTCCTCGTCGTCGCGGACATCCATGGCGGTGAAGTCTGCGGCAAGGAAGCCGTGCAGATGCTGCTGCGGGAGATCGCGGCCGGCGAGCACGCGAACCTCGTCGCGGCCTGCGACCTGCACTTCGTGCCGATCTACAACGTGGACGGCAACGAGCGCATCGACACCGCGAACCGACCGAACGTCAACGGCCCGGTCGGCGGCCTCGGTGCCCGCGAGAACGCGCAGGGACTCGATCTGAACCGCGACTGCGTGAAGACCGAGTCCCCGGAGTTCCGCGCGCTGCTGGGCCTGATGGAGTCCATCGACCCGCACGTGCTGCTCGACCTCCACACGACGAACGGGTCCCCGCACGGGTACCACCTCACCTATGCGCCGCCGCTCGCGACCAACGTCGACGCGGCCCTCGACCGCTATCTCAGGCAGCAGCTGTTGCCGGCGGTCCGGACCGCCGTCGCCGACCGCCACGGCTACCGGGTCTTCGACTACGGCAACTTCAGCCGGAGCGAACCCCGGGCCTACGCGACGTTCGACCACAGGCCCCGCTTCCTGACGAACTACTACGGGCTCCGGAACCGCTTCGCCGTGCTGTCCGAGGCCTACGCCTACGAGCCCTTCGAGACGCGGGTCCGTTCCACGCGCGCCTTCGTGCTGGAGACGATCCGCGCGTTCGCGGCGGACCTGCCCCGGGTCGCCGCACTCTGCGCCGCCGCCGACAGGCAGTGCAGCGACGCGCCCTCGGCGATCCGGTTCGGCTGGGACACGACGCTCATCGAAGGCGACGAGGTCGAGATCCTCGTCGGAGTCTGGGACCAGGTTCCGCTCGAGGGCCGCAGCCAGCGAACCCTGCGTCGATCGGAGCTGACCCGCGAGACGATGCGGCTCCAGAACGGCTTCTCGTCCCGCGCCGGGCACGCGTTGCCCGCGGGCGGATGGGCGATTCCCGCGCCAGCGCCCGAACTCCTGACCGTCCTCCAGAGCCACGGCATCGAGGTCCGCCTCCTCGATGTGCTGTTCGCCGGCGACGTCGAGCTCTTCGTCCCCGAGTCCGGGGACAAGTCCCCGCGCGCGCCGTGGGGTGCGAAGACTCGCACCATCGAGCTCCGGGGCCGGTTCCTGCCGGAGGAGGCCGCACTGCCGCCCGGCACCGCATTCGTGCCCTCCCGCCAACGGCTCGCGCGTCTCGCGGCCCAGCTGCTGGAGCCGCACAGCGAAGACGGGCTGGCCACCTGGGGCATGTTCGAGGCCGGTACGACCTTCGCGAAGGACGCGCCACCCTACGGCCGGTACCCGGTCCTCCGCCTGCCCAGCACCGACGGCCTGGTGTTCCGCCGCTGACGGCCGTCAGGTCGTGCGGCCCGAAGCCCGCAGCCGAGTGAGCGCCGTCCAGGTCGCCAAGACGCACAGGACCTCGGCGACACCCGCCGTTGCGAATGCGAGCCGGTAGCCGTCCGCCCACGCCTCCCGGGTTCCGCCGCCGGCCGATGCGATCGTCGAGCTGACACCCGCCCCCACGAGGGGTCCGAGCACGAACCCGAGCGAACCGGCCGCGTTGAAGCCGCCGAGCGCAGTGGAGCGCACCGTCGACGGCACGAGCTCCGCGGTCAGGACGAGCGACGGCACGAACATCACGGCCGAGACGACCCCGAGGCCCACCATCGCCACAGGCAGAGCGGACAGCGGCAGCGAGCCCAGCCCGATCAATCCGGCTCCGTACACGAGGCTACCGAACGCCAGCATCCGCGTCCGCGACAGGCGCTCGGACAGCTTGCCGAACGGGTAGCTCAGCAGGCTGAAGGGACCGAGGAAGAGACCCAGCAGGAGACCGATCCGGTCCGGCGGCAGGTCGTGGACCCGCTTCATCCACAGCGTGAAGGTCGTCGTGAAGAACCCGACGGTGAACCGGTCGACGAATGCGTAGCTCCACGGCACGAAGAGCATCCGCTGCTCGCGCAACGCGGCGAGGATGGCGCGGTAGCCGGGGCGTCCGGAACTCGAGCCGAGACTCGGGATGAACGCGAGCGCAGCAGCCGCCAGGAGCAGCGAGATCCCCGCCGCCACGCGGATCGGCAGGAGCGCGTCGACTCGTCCGAGGACACCACCGATCGGCGCTCCGAGCGCAACGCCGAGCGTGAGTCCTGCGCCGACCATGCCGAGGATGGCGCCGTTGCGCCCACCGCGCCGCCGCGCCGTCTCGGCCGCGATCGACAGCAGCAGCGAGAGGGCCGTGATGTGCGAAGCGCCCTCGAAGAACCGCAGCGTCAGGAACACGCCGAACGGCAGATCCAGCGTCATGGCCCCGAACAGGAGCCCGTCGAGGATCAGGGCTCCCGCCAGGAGCCGGCGCTGCCGTCCGATCCGATCCGCCAGCATCCCAGCCCACGGGGCCGCGCACAGCGCCGCCACCATGTTGATGGACATGAAGACCGACGTCGCGAACTCCGACACGCCGAAGCGGTCGTGGACGAGGCCGCGGAGCACGGTCACCGGCAGCGTGGCCGGCATCAGCACGAAGACCGCAACGACGCCCAGCAGCAGACCCGACGGGAGTTTCCCGGGTGTCGATGTGGGTTCGATCTGCGGTTTCGGACGGACCAACGGCGACCTACCTTAGCCCTGCGATGAAGATCCTCGTCACCGGAGCGACCGGCCTCGTCGGCTCGGCCCTGCTGCCTCGCCTCCGCCAGGACGGACATGAGGTCCTGAGCCTGACGCGCCGTCGGGACGCCGGCCCGGGCACCGTGACGTGGGACCCGGAGCGGGGCGGTTTCGACGCGGTGGCGTGCGCCGGATGCGACGCCGTCGTCCACCTGGCCGGAGAGAACGTCGCCGGTGGACGCTGGACCGACGCCCGGATGGAGCGCATCCGCAGCTCGCGCGTCGAGGGCACGCGCGTCTTGATCGAGAGCCTCGACCGCGCGGGCGTCCATCCGCGGGTCTGGGTCGGAGCCTCGGCGATCGGTGCCTACGGCGACCGCGGCGACGAAGTCCTCGACGAGCAGAGCGCCTTCGGCAGCGGCTACCTCGCCGACGTCTGCCGAGCCTGGGAGGCCGCCAGCGAGCCGGTCCTCGCGTGGGGTGCACGCCGCGTGCTGCTCCGCATCGGCGTCGTCCTCGATCGGCGCGAAGGCGCCCTGGCCAAGATGCTGCTTCCGTTCCGACTCGGCCTCGGCGGGCGGGTCGGCGACGGCAGACAGTTCTGGCCGTGGATCACGACACGGGACCTCGTCCGGATCATCGAGCGTGCACTCACGGACGATTCGCTGCACGGCGTCGTCAACGCGGTCGGACCGAGCCCCGCCGACAACTCGACGTTCACGAAGGCGTTGGGCCGCGCCGTGCGACGGCCGACCCTGTTCCCCCTTCCGGCCTTCGTCGCGCGCATCGCCCTCGGGCGGATGGCCGAACCGCTGCTGCTGACCAGCACGCGGGTCGTGCCCAAGCGGCTTCTCGCGGCCGGCTTCGATTTTGCGGACCCGGACCTCGACGCGGCGCTCGAAAGACTCGTCCGCGGACCGGATCGCTGACCGAGCCGCCGCTGCAAGCTAGCCGCGCGACGCGGGCGACGGATCACGCTCGTCGCCGAAGCGGTGGCTCACCGGCATCCGCCGGCCGCCCCAGCAGCGAGGACTGACGCGGACCGTCGGCGCGTACTGGAACCGCTTGAACTCGGTTCCCATGACCTTGCGGAACAGGTCGGCGACCCGCTCCGCGTCCATCCCGGTCCGCGCCGCGACGTCCGGGACCGGCAGGTCTTCCTCGACCAGGAGCCGCAGGACCGGATCGAGCTGGTCGTAGGGAGGCAGCGAGTCGGTGTCGAGCTGGTCCGGGCGCAGCTCGGCGGACGGCGGCTTCTCGATCGACGAGACGGGAATGCGGATCCCGTCGCGGTTGATCCACCGCGCCAGATCCCAGACCTCGGTCTTCCACAGGTCGGCGATCGGCGCGAGCGCGCCGTTCATGTCGCCGTAGAGCGTGCAGTAGCCCACAGCGGCCTCGCTCTTGTTGCCCGTGGTCAGCAGCATGCCGCCGAACTTGTTGCTGATGGCCATCAGCAGCGTGCCGCGCGCGCGCGCCTGCAGGTTCTCCTCGGCGAGACCGGGTTCGGTCCCGGCGAAGACGTCGGCCAACGCGTCTCCGAAGGCGTTCTGCAGACCCGCGATCGGCACGACGTGGAAGCGGATACCGAGGTTCTCGGCCAGATCCTTGGCGTCCTGCAGCGAGTGGCCGCTGCTGTAGGTGGACGGCATCGCGATGCCGGTCACGTGCTCCGCGCCGAGCGCGTCGACCGCCAGGGCCGCGGTCAGAGCGGAATCGATGCCGCCGGACAGTCCGAGCACGCAGTCGGACATCCCGAACTTGTGCCCGTAGTCCGCGATCCCCTGGACGAGGGCCCGGCGCTGCATTTCGACGAGAGGCAGCCACGCAGGCTCGACTTCGAACGTCGCATCGAGGTCGACCACGTGGACCCCCGCTTCGAAGAACCGGGGCTGGAAGGCGAGGCGGCCGTGCGGCGCGATCGCCATCGAGCCACCGTCGAACTGGATGCCGACGTTGCCGCCGACCTGGTTGACGAACAGGAACGGCAAGCCGTGCCGTGCGCTGGCCGCCGCGAGCATCCGGTGCCGGAACACCTCCTTGCCCTCGCCGTCGCCCGCACGGCGATTCCACGGACTCGCCGACAGATTGACGAGCACCTCGGCCCCAGCGCGCGCGACGCACTCGACCGGATCGACCGGATACTGGCGTCCTCCGAAGAAGACCGGGTCGTTCCAGGCGTCTTCGCAGATCGTGATGCCGATCCGAAGGCCGCAGACCGAAACGACGTTCTCTTCCGGCCGTGGCCACGGCTCGAAGTAGCGCAGCTCGTCGAAGATGTCGTACGTCGGGAGCAGTGCCTTGCGGGCAACCACGCGGGCGAGCCCGTCCTCGCAGAGCGCCGCTGCGTTGTAGAGAGGGCGCCCACCGCGCTGCCGCGCCTCCGGATTCCGCTCGAGACAGCCGACGAGGCAGGGCAGATCGGGTGGCAGGCCACCGGCCAGATCCTGCAGCGCGCGGTCGTGGGCCTCGAGGAACCCCGCGCGCAGCAGCAGGTCCTCGGGCGGATAGCCGGAGAGCGCCAGTTCGGAGAACAGCGCCCAGTCCGCGCCGAGGCGGCGCGCCTCGGCAGCCGCCTCCAGGATGCGTCGCCGGTTGCCGTCGAAGTCGCCGACGGTCGGATTCAGCTGGCAGAGGGCGATCTTCATCGTCGTGGACCCGAGGTGGGCGCAGGACGCGCGTTCAACGCACTTCGAGCGGCAGCGTGAACTCGACGGTCTCGAGGGCGCCGTCCACTTCCTCGACCGACGTCGCGCCGAGTTCGCGCAGCCGAGCGACCACGTCGGCCACGCTGACTTCGGGGGTCGACGCACCCGAGGTGACGCCGACGGTGGCCTTCCCTGCGACCCAGTCGGGCTCGAGCTGCGTGGCGTCGAGGAGCAGGTGCGCGGGCACGCCTTGCGACTCGCCCAGTTCACGCAGCCGGTTGCTGTTCGACGACGTCGGGTCACCGATGACGAGCCACACGTCGACCCTGCCGGCGAGGTCCTTGACCGCCATCTGGCGGTTGGTCGTCGCGTAGCAGATGTCTTCCTTGCGCGGGGTGGTCAGCGCCGGGAACCGGCGACGGAGCACCGTCATCACCGCGTTCATCTCGTCGACCGACAGCGTCGTCTGCGTCAGCACACCGATCTTCTCGGGGTCCGGCACTTCGACCGTTTCGGCCTCCTCCGGCGTCGCGACGACGATCGTGCGGTCGGGCGCCTCACCCACGACGCCGATGACCTCGACGTGCTCGCGGTGTCCGATCAGCAGGATCGTGAAGTCCGCCCGCGCGAACCGCTTGGCCTCGGCGTGGACCTTGGTGACCAGCGGGCACGTCGCGTCGATCCGGTGCAGCTGCAGCGAGTCGGCCTCGTCGAAGACCTGTGGCGCGACGCCGTGGGCCGAGAAGATCACGTGGGCCCCCTGCGGCACGTCGGTGAGCTCGTCGACGAAGACGGCACCCTTGGCCCGGAGGTCCTCGACCACGACCTTGTTGTGGACGATCTCGTGGCGGACGTAGATCGGCGGACCGAACTTCTGCAGGGCACGTTCGACGGCTTCGATCGCACGTTCGACGCCGGCGCAGAAGCCGCGAGGACGACAGAGCAAGACTCGCATGATGGGCGGGAGAGTGTCGGCCGCAGCCAGGGCTGCGGCAAGGGTCACGACCGAGCCACGCGCGCCGCGGCCGGCACGCCTTGATTCCCGGACGGCGGGGATCTACGAGCAAGGCCCTCCGGACGGCGTGCGGCCCATGACCCGGCAGGGGTCGGGCCAGAAACCCGCCGAGATTCCGGTCCCGGTCCGCCCGATGAACGGGCACGCTTCTCTCCGATGCTCAGCACCGAAGACGTCCGCCAGCTCGTCGTCCGGGCCATTCCCGACGCCGAGGTCACCGTCACCGACCTGACCGGAACCTCCGACCACTTCGGAATCCGTGTGGTCTCGGCCTCGTTCGACGGGAAGTCCCTGATCGAGCGCCACAAGCTCGTCCACGCTGCGCTCGGCGAGCACCTGACGCGCGCCATCCACGCGATCGACCTCAAGACGCTGACGCCCGCGCAGGCAGGCTGATTCCAGCCGGCAGCGCCCACCTCCCACCCCTACGCAACCGAACCCATCCCGCCATGTGGAACACCGACGACATCCGGACCAAGGTCGCCGAGAACAAGATCCTGATCTTCGCCAAGGGCTCGAAGGAGCAGCCGATGTGCGGCTTCAGCCACCGCGCGATCGCCATCGTCAGCCAGCTCGGACGCCCGTTCGAGGTCGTCAACATCTTCGAGGACGCCAGCATCCGCCCGGCGCTCGTCGAAGCCTTCGGATGGCCGACCACGCCGCAGGTCTTCGTCGCCGGCGAGCTGCTCGGCGGCTCGGACATCGTCATGGAGATGTTCGAGTCGGGTGAGCTGCAGCAGAAGGTCGACGCGGCGTTCGCCGCAGAGTGATCGGACCGATCGCAGCACGGGTCCCGAAGCTCGCGATCCCGAGCGGTCGGGACCGGTCGACCTCCGGACGGATGTCGAGCTCCTTGCCCGCGAGTTCGACATCGGCGAACGACTCGCCGTCGACGTGGACCTGGAGCCGGTCGGCCGTGACCCGGACGCGCACGTCGAAGACCTTGCCGGTCTCCAGATAGACGAAGCGCGTCGTTTCGTTCTCCGACGCATCGAGCCCATCCAGGCTCGAGATCCCGCAGACCGAACCGCCCCATCCGCCGAGGATCAGCGACAGCGATCGCTCCCCGACCGGGAACGTGAGGCCGCAGAAGAAGTCGGTCCCGGCGAGGCGAGACGCCGTGAACCGGAGTTCGTAGTCGACGGTCGGCAGCGGGTCTCCGCCCCAGGTGACCCCCGTCAGTGGGGACCCCATCTCGAGGATCATCCGCCCATCCTCGACGTGGACCTCTCCGTCCCCGCCGAACGCCGACGAGCGGAACGCCCCCAGCGACTGGCCGTCGAACAGGATCGTCGCGTCGTCCTGGAGCGGAGCTGGCACGCCGCCACAGCTGGCGAGAAGGACGAGGACAGAGGGCAGGAGCGAGCGCGTGACCATGGCGCGTCATCAGAACTGCCGACCGACGACCGGGCAACCGTGACGAAGAACCCGACGGTGGCGCCGCGGCCCTGTCGGAATTGCCGTCGCACGGTGCCTCGATCCGAGATCGGGTGTTCAAGACCGCAGCAGTCGGGTGTCGAGAGTTCCAGACGCAGACGCTCTCCCACACCCCACCCGAGGTCCCCGATGAAGATCGAAGATATTGCTGCACCCCCTCCGCGCCTCGCGCCGCAGATGCGTTATGCGTCCCTTCATCGAACGATCGAGAGCGGCCTGGCCACGGACCGGACCTGGGTCGAGCTGATCGAGGCCTGCCTGGAACTCGGCCGCCACGGCGAAGCCGAGCAGGGTTTCTGGCAAGTCCGGGACGCATCGGCACGACGACGAATCCTGACGCCGCTCCAGAAGCACGGACTCCTGCTCGACGTGTCGCTGGGCGCGACCGCCGACCTCGAGAAGCCGGGCCGGCCCGTGCCCGATCCCCAGGCGGAAGAGAGCTTCGGCGAGCGCGTCGCGGACGCCGCGCGCTTCCTGTTCGTCGACCACATGCCGCTGACCACCGTGGTCGCGACGGTGACGTTCCCGGTCGTCGTCGGACTGGGCGGACTGCTCCAGGAAACGGCCGAGGGCGGTCCGATGCTGCTCCTCCTCGCCGCGATTCCGGCGCTGTCGGTCGTCGGCCTCGTCGCGGCGCTCTGCCGGCGGATCCTCGTCGACGCATCGCGCGGATTGGACGATCCTCCGGAGATCCCGGGGATCGGAGATCTGTTCCGGGACGCCACTCGGGTCGGAGTCGACCTGACCATCCTCGTGGCCGCGCTGGTCGGACCGAGCGCCACTGCGCTGGCACTCGGCCTCGTCCCCGACGGCGCCGCGGCGGCCGTCGTCGCTTCGATCGCGGTCGGCGCAGCGCTGCTGCCGCTCGCGTTCGGGCTGCGCCAGACCCGCGACGACTGGTCGTGCCTCCGCCCCGACACCCTGCTGCTGGCGACGATCCGCGGCGGCTCGCGCCACATGGGCACGGTCCTGGCCCTGACGGCACTGGTCGCACCCGCCATCATCGCGCTGTGGGCCACCGTCGGCGCCCCGCTCTACCTGTCGCTGGCCGTCACGGGCCCGCTCGCCGTCGCGCCCGCCTTCCTGGCTGCGCGCCTGCTGGGGCAGCTCCTCTACGACCGACGGAACGGCCTCCCGGGTGCCGCCGTCCCGATCGCACGATCGGCGCCGCGGAACCGCCGCGCGCCTGCCAAGACGCGCCGTCCGGCGGTCCGACCCAGCCCGAGGCCAGAGCGCCGACACCCGGAGGCCGAAGCCGCGCGCCCGGTGAGCGCAGGCCCCGGGGGCAGCGGGCTCCTGCGCGCGGACCCGGTCCCCTCCGAGCACGACGTGCCGCGCCGGGCCCGCTCCCAGAGCGAAACGCCCGCGCCCACCGCCACGGCGACGAATCGCCACCAGGAGCCCCACCTCGTCGCAACGTCCCGCGACATCGTCGGCGAGGCCCCGCTGGACCTGACCACGATGCCAGGGTTCTCGGTGGTGACGGGCGACGCCCGGATCGCGGCCGGCGCCGCGTCCACACGGCGCGGCTGATCCACCGCGCGCAGGGCCCCCGCACCCTTCTCCCGGCCCGGGACGGAGCGCGTCCCGACGGGCGGAAACAGGACCCTGCGGGGTTATGGTCGTCCGCGCGGAGTGAGCGCCCTGCCCGCTCCATCCGGAGGCACGACTTCCAAACCGATGCGCAACCAGCTCCTGATCGCCAACGGCCAGGGCTTCTGGGGAGATTCGATCCTCGGCCCCGTCCGTCTCGTCCGTGAGGGCCCGCTCGACTACCTCGCCCTCGACTACCTGGCCGAGGTGACGATGAGCATCATGCAGAAGCTCCGTTCGCGGGACCCGGAGGCGGGCTACGCGACGGACTTCGTGCGGATGCTCGACCGCGTCCTGCCGGAGGCCTTCGACAAGGGTGTCAAGATCGTCGCGAACGCGGGCGGGGTGAACCCACGTGCCTGCATGCGCGCCGTCGTCGAACTCGCGCGGAAGAAGGGCTGCACGGGCCTCAAGGTCGGGATCGTCGACGGTGATGACGTGCTCGGCCGGATCGACGAGCTGATCGCGGCCGGCGAGACGATGGCCAACCTCGACACGGGTGAGCCGCTCGCATCGATCCGCGACCGCATCCTGAGCGCCAACGTCTACATCGGAGCCCGCGCCGTCGCGGACTGCCTCGCCGCCGGCGCGGACATCGTGATCGGCGGGCGCATCACCGACCCAGCGCTGGTGGCCGGGCCGATGATGCACGAGTTCGGTTGGTCCACGACCGACTACGACCTGCTCGCCGCGTCGACGGTCGCCGGTCACATCGTCGAGTGCGGCGCCCAGTGCACCGGCGGCAACTACACGCGCTGGAAGGAGATCGACGGCTGGGCCAACCTCGGCTATCCGATCGTCGACGCGCGCCCCGACGGCACGTTCTGGATCACCAAGCACGAAGGCACCGGCGGCGTCGTCAGCCGCGAATCGGTCGTCCACCAGCTGCTCTACGAGATGGGTGACCCGACCCGCTACCTGGGCCCCGACTGCACGGCGGACTTCACGTCGGCGATCGTCGAGCAGGACGGCGCGGATCGCGTCCGCGTCAGCGGCGTCCGCGGCGGCCCGCCGACCGACACCTACAAGGTCTCGATCTCCTACCAGAACGGCTACAAGGCCATCGGACAGCTGGTCGTGTCCGGACCCGACGCGCGCGCCAAGGCCGAGCTCTGCGCGGACATCGTGTTCGACAGGCTCGAGCTCGACGGCGTCTCGTTCGCGCCCGGGCAGAAGACGGTCGAACTGCTCGGCACCGGCGTGTGCCACGCCGGCATCGTCGACCCGTGCGATCCGCCCGAGGTGGTGCTGCGGATCGGCGTGAAGGACGTGGATCGCCGCAAGGTCGACCGGTTCGGCATGGAGATCGTGCCGCTGGTCACGAGCGGACCGCCCGGAGTGACGGGCTTCGCCGGCGGGCGGCCGAAGGCCACCGACATCGTCGGCTACTGGCCCGCACTGCTCGGCAAGGACAAGGTGACAACGACGGTCGACGTGGAGGAAGTCCGATGAGCCGCATCCGTCTCGGCGACATCGCCCAGGCCCGTTCCGGCGACAAGGGCGACGGCAGCAACGTGGGGGTCTTCGTGTCCAACGAGGTCGACTACGAACTGATCCGCAGAGAGCTGACGACCGACCGGGTCAAAGCCCACTTCGCGGGCATCTGCTTCGGAGCGGTCGAGCGCTACGAGCTCCCCAATCTCCTGGCGCTGAACTTCATCCTCCACGACAGCCTCGGCGGCGGCGGCAGCGAGAGCCTGAAGTCGGACGCGCAGGGCAAGACGCACGGACTCGCGATCCTGGAGATGGAGATCGAACGTTGAGGAAGGGGACGCCGCCGGTGATCGAGCGGCTGCACGAGGCGGCCCGCGCGAAGCCTCGGCGCGTCGTGCTCCCCGAGCTGGAAATGGACGGGCGCGTCGCCGAGGCCGCGTCGCTGCTCGAGGAGGAGAACCTCTGCACCGTGGTCCGCGTCGGCGCCGACCCGGCTTCCCACCCGCGGTTCGATGAAGTCACCGCACTCATCCTGGCGCGCCTCGGCGCGCGCGGCGTGACCGAAGACGGCGCGCGCGCGCTCGCCGAGAAGCCCGTGTGGCTCGCCGCGGGCCTCGTCGCGCTCGGGGCTGCGGACGCCGTGGTCGCGGGCGCAGCCCACCCGACCGCCACGGTGATCCGCGCTGCGCTGCGCACGGTCGGCACCGACGCGCAGGACGGCGGACTCGTCTCGTCCTGCTTCCTGATGGTCAGGGACGCAACTGCACTGACCTTCGCCGACTGCGGCGTCATCCCGGACCCGGACGCCGAACAACTGGCCGCGATCGCCGCCAGCAGCGCGCGGACCCACCGAGCGCTGACCGGCGAGACGCCGCGCGTGGCATTCCTGTCGTTCTCGACCAAGGGCAGCGCCGAGCACCCGCGCGTCGACAAGGTGCGAGCTGCACTCGAGTCGTTCCGCACTCGCTGGCCGGACCTGCTCGCCGACGGCGAGCTGCAGGCCGACGCGGCGCTCGTCCCCGCGATCGCCGCGCGGAAGGCCCCCGACAGCCCGCTCGCCGGCGAGGCCAACGTGCTGGTGTTCCCCGACCTGGACGCGGGCAACATCGCCTACAAGCTCACCGAACGGCTCGGCGGCTTCCGCGCCTACGGCCCGCTGCTCCAGGGGCTCGCAAGGCCCTGCATGGACCTGTCCCGGGGCTGCTCGGCGGCCGACGTCGTCGACGTGGCCGTGATCGCGTCAGCCCTCGCCGCCGACGGCAGCACGCCGACGGCGTAGCTGCCCGCACGCGGCCTCGGCTTCGACGCCTGTCGACCACCGCACCGTCGCAAAGAGCCCGCGGTCGCGGAGCGCCTTGACGAACCCGAGCGCCCGCGTGCGGTGAGGAGTCGCGAAGGGCAGCTCGGGCACCGGGTTCCACGGGATGACGTTCACGTACCCGCGCTTGCCGGAGAGCAGCGCGACGAGCGCGTCGACGTCGCACTCCCGGTCGTTGACGCCGTCGAGCAGCGCCCACGCGTACTGGATCTCGCGACCGGTCGCATCGGCGTATGCCTCCGCCGCTGCGACCAGGTCCGCAACCGGCTCCTGTCCGGCTCGCGGCAGCAGGTCGCGTCGCAGCGCGTCGTCGGCAGCGTGCAGCGACAGCGCAACGCTCGGACGGACTTCGGACTCGGTCATGCGCCGGAAGGCTCGGGTCGAACCGACCGTCGACAGCGTCTGGCTGCGTTCATGGACGCCTCCGTCCTCCGCGAGGACCAGGGCCGCTTCGAGGACGGCCTCGAGGTTGTGGCTCGGCTCGCCGATCCCCATGTAGACGACGCGCTTGATGCCTGCATCGATCGCTCGGGCATGGGCGACCTGCTCGAGGATCTCGACGGCGCTGAGCTGGCGGCGCAGTCCTCCGATCCCGCTCGCACAGAAACGGCAGCCGACCGCGCAACCGACCTGGCTCGAGACACAGACGCCGCCATCGCCGAGCACCACCGACTCGACCTGCTCGCCATCGGCCAGCCGGACGACGAGCCGTGACGCGCGCGCTTCGGCTGCGACGCGCTCCACGACCGTCGTCTGGAGTCGAAAGGGCTCCAGCTGGACTCGCTCCTCCTCGGTCGGCTGGGCACCGCGTGCGATCAGTGCATCGACGGTCAGGTCCTGGCCGGACAGGACGAGCCGCCGTGCCACCGCGAGCTTTCGCCCGCGGAGGATCGTGGACAGCCTCCCGAGGTCGGAACCTGGCTCCACCCGAGTCACGCGTCCCCGGCCGAAGGCTCGATCCGGACCACGACGTGGCCCTGCTCGACGGTGTCCCCCGCCGCAGCGCCCACCTCGGCGACGGTGCCCGCGACGCCGGCCGTCAGCTTGTGCTCCATCTTCATCGCGGTCACCACCGCAACGGTCTGACCGACCTCGACGGCATCGCCCGGCTTCACGTGGATCGCGAGCACCGTGCCGGTCATCGGCGCCTCGAGCACACCACCTCCGCCCGCAGCTCCGACGCCGCCACGCCCCCCGACATGGGGCCTGAGCCGCCAAGTCCGTCCGCCGATGCGGACGTGCGTGTCACCCTTGCTCCCGATCGGCGCGACCGCGGCCAGGAACGTCCGCCCTCCGATCGAGAACGCCAGCGCCCCCGTCGGGGTCTTGTGGGCCCGCACCTCGTGGACCCGATCCCCGACGCGCACCGTGAACTGCTCGCCGCCCGCCGCATCGCACGTGACGCGCAGGGGCTCGCCACCGACCAGGTAGTCCTTGCGGATCGTCATCGCGCACCTCCGAAGACCCGGAATCCACCGAGCTGCTGCCACAGGGCCGCACCATCCTGCGCGGTCGACGCCGCCGGGGCGGCGCCTCCCCCGACTCCGGCGCCAGCGCCCAACGCGTGCGCGAGCACCGCAGCGACGAGAACTTCGTCCGGCGTGTCGTCGTCCGGTGCCCTTGCCAGATCAGGCGGCATGTCGAGCATGTCCGTGCGCAGGTCGCCGTCCCGGAAGCGCGGGTCCTCGACCACGCGGCGCAGGAAGTCGACGTTGGTCGGGATACCGAGGTAGGCCGAATCGCTGAGCGCCTGCGCCATCCGCCGTCGCGCCGACTCGCGATCCGGCCCCCAGACGATCAGCTTGGCGAGCATCGGGTCGTAGTGGACCGGGACCTCGGCGCCGCCGTGCACGCCCGAGTCGACCCGGATCCCGGGACCACTCGGCTCGTCGACCCGGGTCAAGCGACCGGCTGCCGGCAGGTAGCCGTTGGCGGGGTCCTCGGCGTAGATCCGCGCTTCGATCGCATGCCCCTTCGGCGTCAGGTCGATGCCCTGGAGCAGGTCCGCGAGACGGGCGCCCGCCGCGACCTGGAGCTGCAGGTGGACGAGGTCGACACCGGTCACACACTCGGTGACCGGGTGCTCGACCTGGAGCCGCGTGTTGACCTCGAGGAAGTAGAACCGACCGTCACCGTCGACGAGGAACTCGCACGTCCCGGCGTTGCGGTAGCCGACGGCCT
>JBEAPQ010000148.1:0-5823 GCA_041164325.1 Planctomycetota bacterium
AACGTGCCGCCGATGCCGCCGATGTTCGACGGAGCGGCTGCGCCCGAGGAGAACAGCACGGAGGAGGTCGTCGGGGTCAGGCTCAGCGTGTCGACCCGGACCTGACCGCCGACCTGGGAGATGCCGGTCGTGCCGATGTGGAGCCCGTTCGACTGGGGATCGTTCGGCATGGTCCCGTTGAGGATCTCGAAGATGTTGACGCTGCCGTCACCGTCCATGTCTCCGAGCGGGTCCACGACCGTCGCGAAAGCAAACGTCGTCGAGAGCGCCGCTTGGGTGCCGTAACCGGCAAGTGCCGGAACTTCGAGCGCGCCGGTGGTCGGATCGATGCGCTTGATCTCGCAGGGAGGGCAAGGCGGCGCGCTGCAGCTGAACGTGATGCGGTCCGTCACCCAGATGCGCCCCATGAAGTCGGTGGCGAGCCCGAGGCTGTCGGTCACCCCCAGGGCGAATTGCTGGACGACCGCACCCGCCGTGTCGAGAGCCAGCACGATTCCCGTGCGGTTGTTGATCCAGACCTGACCGTTGAGGTCGAACGTGATGCCGGACACCGACGTCAGCGGCGTGCTGTGCAGCGCGAGGAAGTTGCCCTGTTCGTCGAACTCGCCGACGTCACCCGAGCTGTCGCCGATGACCCAGATGTGGCTCGGCTGGCCAGATGCGAAGCCCCGGTAGTCCGCGATGATCGAGACCGGGAGCATCGGCGTCCCAGCTCCGAACGGGTGGGTCGTGACGGCGCCCGTGGTCGCGTCGATCCGCGAGACCGAAGCCGGCGAAGAGCGGTGCGCGATCCACTTGTTGCCGACGCTGTCGACCGTGATCCCCAGTGCGTTCGCAGGCACCGTGTAGGAGTTCACGAAGCCACCGTTCGCGTCGTACTCGGCGACGGTCGAGCCAGCCGTCACCCATCCGTGGCCGGCACGGTCGAAGGCCACCTGGTAGGTCGACCCACCCGGATGGGTGACGGACGTGATCAAGCCTGTGGTTGGGTCGACGATGTCGAACGTCGACTGGATGAAGCGGATCACCCAGACCTTGCCGTCCGGCGCCATGTGCGCGCTCCGGAGGTTGGAGGAGAGAGGGATCGACCGAAGGGTCACACCGCCCGAGTCGACTTCCTGGATGTCATTGGTCCGCCGGTTGGCGATCCAATACGTCTCCTGCGAGGTCACGGGGAGGGCGCTGAGCGCGAGGAAGGCCGCGAGGGGCAGCAGACGGAGGCAATAGGAGGAGAGCATGGAACGAGCGAGTGAGAGTCCGGCAGCGCCGCAGCAGCACGACGTGTGCGGAGCGGGAGCCGGGAGCGACCGCATGTGTAGCGGCGGTGCGGAAGAACGCCCGCTCGGTCTTTCTCCGGCCACACCGGACTCCACGTCCTTTCCTGGTTTTTAGATCGGTTTTTACGATCCACGAGGATGTCGTGACGGGGCTCGACCGTGCCCAGCCGCGAGGGGGCAGCGGACGCGCTCTCGCCGGGCTCGGAGACTCGCGATCACCCGGAACCAGCCCCCGGCCGAGCCCGGGCCACCTGGGGACGAAGCCGGCTCCCGCAGGACCGAACGAGGACGGGATCGCAGGATCAACGGCGCAGCGCTCGCTTCCTGCGGGAGCGGCACCTGCATTGTGCGGTGTGATCGGGGACCGGGTCGCGCCGGCCCGCGGGATGTCTCTGGCCGAAACACCGACCCGCGCGCCCTCCCCCCACGCGAGAGCGATTCGGGGCCCGCGGTAGCGCCAGAACCGGACGATCCGTAAGGCAGGGCGGCCCTCCCAGCGGATCGAACGCATGAACGCACCCGAGACCTCGAACTCCCACATCCTCTACGAGGTCGGGGACAAGCCTCCGCACCTGCTGTCTGCCACCCTCGGGCTGCAGACCGTCGCCCTGATCCTGGCGGGGATCACGATGACCCCGCTGATCGCACTGCAGGCGGTCGGGCTGGTCGAGCAGGCCGGCGACTGGGTCGTCTTCGCGGCGCTCGTCGTCAGCGGACTGACCACCGTGCTGCAGGCACGCCCGATCGCTGGGTTCGGCGCGGGTCACGTGCTGTTCATGGGCACGTCGGGCGCATTCCTCGCGGTCTCGATCGCCGCGCTGGAACAGGGCGGGCTGCCGCTGCTCGGAACACTGGTCGCCGCCTCCGCGCTGTTCCAGTTCGTGTTCGCACGCAACATGGCGCTGTTCCGGCGCATCGTCACACCGACCGTCGGCGGGACCGTCGTCACGCTGATCGCCGTGACGATCATGCCGATCGCCTTCAAGAAGCTGTCCTACCTGCCGGAGGGACACACGGGAGACCCCCTCGCTGCGGTCTGGACCGCCGGCATCAGCCTCGTCGCGATGCTTGCGGTCACGTTCTTCAGCTCCGGCAAGATGCGGCTCTGGGGGCCGGTGATCGGGATCCTGGTCGGCAGTGCCGTCGCGTTCGGATTCGGACTGACCGACTTCTCCAGGATCGGCGCATCGGCGTGGGTCGGGCTCCCGGACGCGAACTGGCCCGGACTCGACGTCTCGTTCGGCCCGGCATTCTGGTGGCTCCTGCCCGGCTTCGCGATCGTCACGATCATCGGTGCGCTCGAGACGTTCGGCGACGGGATCGCGATCCAGGACGTATCGCAGCGGAAGCCGAAGCCGACCGACTACAAGGTCGTGCAGGGTGCGGTCAGCGCCGACGGTCTGGGCAACCTGCTGTCCGGGCTGATGGGAACGCTTCCCAACACCACCTACTCGACGTCGATCTCGGTCGTCGACATGACCGGCGTCGCGGCCCGCCGCGTCGGGATCTACGGCGGGGTCATCCTGTTCCTGCTGGCGTTCTGCCCCAAGCTCTCCGCACTGCTGCAGTGCGTGCCCGAGCCCGTGGTCGGCGTCTACATCACGATGCTGCTGGTGATGCTGTTCGCGCACGGCATCCGCCTCGTGATCTCAGGAGGCCTGGACTTCGACAACGGCATCATCTTCGGCCTGTCGTTCTGGCTGGGCATCGGCTTCCAGGGCCGGGCGATCTTCGACGCGGAGATGTCGCCGGGCGTCCACGAACTGCTCGACAACGGCATGACGGCGGGCGGAATCGCCGCCGTCGCGCTGTCCTGGCTGGTCTCGCTGAAGTCCGCGCGCAGCTACAAGGCCAAGTTCGACCTCGGCCCCACCGCGTTCCGGGATGCGCAGGACTTCGTGGACCGCCACGCACGTCAGGCAGGATGGACGGGCCGGGATCGCAACCGCCTCGCGCTCGTCGTCGAGGAGGCGTTCGTCCTGCTCGCGGAGCGCGCGCAGGGCAAGGATGCCCGCTCCCTGTCCGTCCGCATGCAGCCGCGCGGTCAGACGGCCGAGGTGGAATTCGTCAGCGCGCCGATCGGAGCCAACGTCCAGACCCTGCTGGCCGAACTGCCTCCGTCGGCCGGGCAGGAGGAGGACGACTTCGCGCTCCGCTTGCTGCGGCACATGACCGAGAGCGTGCGGCACGAGGAGTTCCACAACGCCGACTTCCTGTCACTCGTCGTGCGGCGCGAGAGCCGCGACGAGCTGCGGATGTAGCGCCCCCACGGGAACGCCGCCGTCCGCGACGAGCGCGGTCCGCGCGGCAAAGTGTTCGCGGTTCGACGGCGGACGTCGTCGCCCCTACGCCGGGACCCGATAGAGTCCCCACCCGAGAGACCCATCCATGGAAACCACGAGAGAACCCCACGACCGCGCGGTCGTGCTCGCCGTCGCCGGGCGCCTGGACTTCGGGCATGCGAAGGACTTCGAGGCCACGCTCACCGTCTGCATCGGTGACGCCGCGGCGGGCGGGCTCGGCTTGATCCTCGACCTGGGGGGCGTGGACTACGTGTCGAGCGCCGGCCTCCGCAGCCTGATGGTCGGCGCCAAGACCGCCAAGGCCCAGAGCGTGGGCTTCCACGTCTGCTGCCTCGCGCAGGACGTGGCCGAGGTCTTCCGCATCAGCGGACTCGACCAGATCATCCAACCGCTTGCCGACCGGGCGGCCGCCGAGGCCCACCTCCAGCCATGAACGTCCAGGTCGCGGGAGAAGTCGATCGGCTCCCGGGCCTCGTGGACGACCTCCACGCGAGCTGGTCCGCGCTGGAGCTGCCCATGGACCTCCTCTACGCGTTCGACCTCGCGCTCGAGGAGATCTTCGTCAACCTCGCGACGCACGGCCGCGGGCCGCGGCTGCCGCTCCAGGTCGGGATTCGACTCGAGAAGCGCGACGACTGCGTCCTTCTCGAGATCTGCGACGACGGCGAACCGTTCGACCCTCTCGCAGCACCGCCGCCCGATCTGGACGCGCCGCTCGAGGAGCGACCGATCGGCGGACTTGGGGTCCACCTCGTGCGCGCGCAGTTTCCGGACATCGACTACCGGCGCGTGGGCGGCCAGAACGTCTTGACGCTGCGCCGCCCGCTCGCCTGACCCTGCATCCGGCACCCCAGGATCGTCCGAACGACGGCTCCCGATGGACGTCGAAACGATCCTCCTCGTCCACGCCGCATCGACCTGGGCGATGGTCGGGCTGATCTGGTTCGTGCAGGTCGCCCACTACCCGCTGTTCGCTGCCGTCGGACACGCGGAGTTCCCCCGCTACCAGGTCTGGAACGTCCGCGCGACGAGCCTCGTCGTAGGCCCGCTGCTCGCCGCGGAGGGTGCTTCGGCGCTCGGTATCCTCGCCCTCGTCGGAGGTGGGCTCGCCTGGACCGGAGCCGCACTGCTGGTGCTGATCTGGCTGTCGACCGCTTTGCTGCAGGTGCCCTGCCATGCGCGGCTCGAGCGTGGTTTCGATGCGGCCACCGCGCGACGCCTCGTGCAGTCCAACTGGCTCCGAACCATCGGCTGGACCGCACGAGGAGTCTGTGCCCTCGGTCTGCTCGGGGCACACGGCGGGGCGTAGGGGAGCGACCTGTCTCACATCGGGCAGAGCTGCATCTTCAGCGCCCATCCGTTCGAACGGCCCCGCCACGATGTTTGGCTGGCTACGCAAGAAGGATCCGAGAACCGAACTCCAGCGGCACTACGAGGCGCTGATGCGCGAGGCCCGTGATCTGCAGCGTGGCGGCGACATCGTGGCCTACGCGGCCAAGATCGCCGAGGCCGAGGCGGTGACGCAGAAGCTCGACGCTCTGGAAAACAAGGGCGAGGGAAGCTGACATGGCCGCCCAGATGGATGCCCGTGGGATGTTCGTCGCGGACTGGTTGCACCAGGTCCGTCGCACGTTGGCCGTCGGTGCCGCGCACCGACAGCGTGAGCTCCAGCCCGAGCTCGTCGCCAGCTACGGCGACCATGGTCTCGCGGACGTGGTGGCGGACCAGGAGGTCCGGCTCGACTATCTGGCGCAGGCGCTGTCTTGCGGCTGTCAGGCGCTCTTCGACCAGCATGCCGAATGGCTCCGCGTCGCGTTCGGAGGCCGGGAACTGCCGCTCGAACTGGCTCGGACCGGGCTCGCGTGTCTCCGGGATGAGCTGGCGGACAGCCTCCCCGAGGACGCACGCGCGCTGGCCGTCGAATACGTCGAGCATGCCATCGCCGCCTTCGACCGCTGTGACGGGGTGTCGACTTCGCACATCCAGGACGACGCACCGCTCGCCGGCGTCGCGCGCCGCTACCTGCTCGCGATCCTGGAAGGACGCCGCCAGGACGCCGTCCAGGCCGTCATGGACGCCGCCGAGAGCGGGGCCTCGCCCGACGACCTGCTGACCCACGTCGTCCAGCGCACGCAGCAAGAACTCGGACGCCTGTGGCAGATTGGTGACGTGCACGCGGCCGAAGAGCACTTCGCGTCGCGGATCGCCGAGCGGCTGACCACGCTGCTGCACGCCCGCTTCCA
>JBEAPQ010000149.1:0-8535 GCA_041164325.1 Planctomycetota bacterium
GCCGCGCGATGGTCCGCCAGCTGGTCGGGCAGCGCACCGGCGGCTCGGCCGATCGGGGCTGAGCATGGCCCTTCGGTCTGCGCGCGGATCGATCGTGTGGTCGAGGCGCGCACGCCGGTAGCATCCTGCGGATGCGTATCGCCGCTGTGGCCGCACTGCTCGGCCTGACCTCGTTCGCCGTCGCCCAAGACGGCATTCCGCCCCTGCCCGAGGGGAAGGCCTTCACGGACCGGCCCAGCGGACTCCGCTTCGTCGAGCTCGTCCCCGGCGACGGGAAGGGTTCTCCCGTCCTCGGCGACAAGGTCCAGGTCTTCTACAAGGGCTGGCTCGCGGACGGCACGGTCTTCGACGAGCGACCGTCGGGCGGGTCTCCGGCCGAGTTCACCTGCGGTGGCCTGATCAAGGGTTGGAACGAGGCGCTGCAGTCGATGAGCTCCGGATCCATCTGGCGCATCGAGTGCCCGCCGGATCTCGCCTACGGCCCCGATGGGCGCCCGCCCCGCATTCCCGCGGCCGCCACGCTCACCTTCGAGCTGACGCTGGTCGGCTTCTCCGCCGCGCCGAAGTTCCAGGCCTTCGACGCCGAGAAGGCGACGAAGACCGAGGGAGGCTTCGAGTTCCAGGAGCTGACGGCCGGAGCGGGACCTGCGGCGGCTGCGGACAAAGTGTTCAAGCTCCGCTATTCGGTTTGGGATCTCGACGGCCGGCTGATGGACAGCACGTTCCAGCACGGCGGGACGATCGACGGTCGTGTCGACGACATGCGGCTGCCATTCCTCCGCGAGGTCCCGCTCCGCATGAAGGTCGGTGGGGCGGCACTCGTGCGCGCGACGAAGGAGCAGTGCTTCCCGGACGGTGCGCCGCCGGGATTCGACAAGGTCCGCGACGGCGTGACGATCTGGAAGCTGGAGCTTGCGAAGGTCATCGAGCCGCTGGCCACGCCGGCGTTCGCCGTTCCGGATGCCGAGAAGGCGGTCACGCTCGACAGCGGGCTCGTCTACGAGGTCCTGAAGGAAGGGAGCGGCACACCCGCATCCCCGACCGACCTGATCCAGTGCCACTACGCCGGGTGGCTCGAGGACGGCACGCTGTTCGATGCGTCCTTCCCGCGCGGCGAGCCGCTGGAGATCCGCGGCGTCCAGGTCATCCCCGGCTGGACGGAAGCCCTGAAGCGGATGAAGCCGGGCGCCGTCTGGCGTCTGAAGATCCCCGCAGCGATCGGTTACGGCGAGGCGGGTAGTCCGCCGACGATCCCCGGCGGCGCGACCCTGATCTTCCACGTCGAGCTGATCGGTCCAGCCGACGGGCGTTGAAGGGGAGCAGCCGGGACGCTCCGCCCCGGCTGTTCCGTCATCCTGGGGCTGAGAGCATCCCGTTTCCGATGCAGTGCTCCCGGACGTCGCGAACCTTTGAGGAGCGCCTCGTCCGCCTCCTTCCGGTGGGCGGCTGCCGTCCCCCGAGCGGGACCCGCCCGTGGGCCCGGGCAGGACTCCGGGTCGGATCGACTCGGGGACCAGGGGAGCGGGCGTCGATGGAGTCGAAGGGTGCCCGCAGTCCCCACACGGCATGGTCGAAGTTCTCGAAGCGCGTTCCGTCTACCGGTTCCATGAGGTCGAGGGACGGCAGGTCCCGATCCTCAAGGACGTCACGTTCCGGCTCGAACCCGGTTCGTTCACGACGATCATGGGGCCGTCCGGGTCCGGCAAGTCGACTCTCCTGCACCTGCTCGCCGGGCTCGATGTCCCCTCGGCGGGCGACGTGCTGCTGGCGGGCCATTCCCTCGGCAGCGCCGACGAGGACACGCGCACGGAGCTGAGGCGCCAGCACATCGGGTTCATCTTCCAGTTCTTCAACCTGCTTCCGGAGCTGACGGTCGAGGAGAACGTCTCGCTGCCGCTCCGGATCGCTGGCGAAGACCCTCGCCGTCATCGGGAGCGGATCGACGGGCTCGTCGCGCAGCTCGGTCTCGAGAAGATCCGGGATCGTGTGCCGGGTCGGCTGAGCGGGGGTGAGATGCAGCGCGTCAGCATCGCGCGCGCCCTCGTGATGCAGCCTGCCCTCCTGCTCTGCGACGAGCCGACGGGGAACCTCTCGTCGAAGGCCGGCGAGGAGACCGTCGCGCTGCTGCGTCAGGCCGCGTCCCAGGCATCCGCAACGGTTCTCCTGGTCACACACAACCCGCGGGATGCGGCGGCCGGGGACAGGGTGCTCTTCCTGCACGACGGTGAGATGGACCCCGCCTGGGCCTTGTCGGGTCCCGGCATCCGGATCCACGACATCCATGCCCGGCTCGAAGAGCTGGGGATCTGAGGGCGCCGTGGCACGGTTCGAACTCGTCTCGTTCCTGGTGCGACGCAGTTGGGGCACGCACCGGCTGCGCACTGCGCTTGCAGTCCTCGGCATCGCTCTCGGCGTGGGCGTGGTCCTCGCGATCCACATCACGGACCACAACACGATCCAGAGCCGACTGCGGGATGCAGGCGGGGGCCTCGCGGACTTCGAGCTGGTGCCACGCGAGCGTGGTGCGGAGCCATCCGCCGTCCGTGAAGCCCTGGTCGAGCGCCCTGGGGTCGAGAATGTGGCGTTGCTGCGGCGCGGCGAGATCGAGATGGCCGGCCCTGGGTCCGCTCCGTCTCGCGGGATGTTGATCGGAGTCGGACCGCTGCCGGCTTCGGGTTTCGGCTTCTGGAACGTCGTGGCCGGGCGCGAGCCGGTTGGTAGCGACCAGGTTGCGCTCGGCGCGGAATGGGCTGCCGCGCTGGGACTCCGGCTCGGGGACAACGTGACGCTGACCGCGCCGACGGTCGCGACCGGCACGCGCTGCGTGGACGGTGAACGAATCGGAGTCCAGCCGACGGGCGCTGCGCCCGGTCCCGTGGTGGCGACCGTGGTGGGTTTCTTGGGCACCGAAGGTCTCGGCGGCCAGGCGGCCGGGCAGGTCGTTTTCGCTGCGCACGCAGTGGCGGCGTCCCTGCTGCCCCGCGACCTGACGCTGTTCCAGGTCCGCCGCGCTCCGGGAGCCGACCTCGACAGACTGCGGCAAGATCTGCGAGCAGACTTCGTCGTGCGCGACGAACGGAGCGCGCTGCTGGGCGAGTCGGCCGACGAGCGTGCGTTCCGGAACGGCGTCAAGCTCGTCGGCGGGCTCGCGCTCATGCTCGGCATGTTCGTCGTCTTCCAGACGCTGTCGCAGACGCTGGTGGAGAGGCTCCGGCAGATCGGGATCCTGCGCTGCCTCGGAGTGACCCCAGGCGGCGTTGCGCGGGTCCTGCTGTGGGACGCGCTCCTGCTGTCGATCTGCGGGGTCGTGTGCGGGATCGGCATCGGACTCCTGATCGCTCTGGCGCTGCAGCGCGCGGAGATCTCGACGCTCGGCATGTTCAAGGCGTGGGATCTCGTCGAGTTCCCGTGGCGCCCCGCGCTCTCGACCGGACTGCTCGGGATTGCGTTCACCCTCGCGGGCGCTGCGTTTCCGCTGTGGCGTGCCCGCCGGATCGCTCCGCTCCAGGTCCTGCACGCACGCGGAATCGACGGAGGTGGAGACGTCCTGCGGGGTGTGAACGTCTTCCTGTTCCTGCTGCTCGTGTTGGTGCTGCCGGTCGGCTACCTGGCTATGACGACGCTCCTGGCCGCGAGCGAGCGCGAGACGCGGGAGGTCCTGCTCCAACTGGCAGGACTCCTGCTCGGCTTCGGTGTCGTGCTCCTGGTCGTGCCCGGCGTGATCCGGTCCGCCGGGCGCGCGCTGCTGGCCCCGTTGCGCCGCAGTCTCCCGCTGCCGGTCCACCTCGTCGAGAAGTCCCTCCATCGACAGTCGGGACGGTTCGCCGCGTCGGTCTGCGGACTCTCGCTGTGTCTGACCGCATGGATCGGCCTCGAGAGCCTGACGACGGCTCTCCACGGCGAAGCGCGCGCGTTCGCATCCCGGGCACTCGACGATCGGCTCTTCATCCGCGTGCCGCCGATGGACGCGGGCGCCGTCGAGCGATGGAAGTCGATCCCATCGGTGCAGGGAGCGGCGCCCGTGATGGGGCCGGTGCTCGCGCCGGTCCCCGTCTTCGGGATCGATCCCGACCTGCTCGCGGGTGGCGGGGCTGCGTTCGAGGGGCGGCCCGATCTGGCACGTCGATTCGGGGAGGTCCGGAGCCTCGTCGTCTCGCCGCGACTCGCCCGACTCTCGGACCTCGCCGAGGGGTCCGCACTCACCCTGATGACCGATGGCGGCCCGGTTGCCTACACGGTGCTCGCCGTGTCAGACCGCGTCGGCTTCTTCCCGGACGATCCAGCCTTCGCGCTCGCACACCCGCGGTTCGTCGAGCAGGACTTCTGTCTGCCGGCGGATCGCTTCGAACGGTGGACGCTGCGGCTTCAGCCCGGTGCGCGCGCCAGCGCCGTGCTGTCCGACGTGCGTCGGATCTTCCCGGATCTCCGCTATGCGAAGTCCGGGGAGGGCATCCTCGCCTACCTGCTGCGCGACGTGACGCGCGACTTCCGGCTGTTCCAGATCCTCCTGGCCCTGGTACTCCTGCTGGGCGGGATCGGCGTGCTGAACGCGATGACGATCGCCGCGCTGGGACGGGCGCGGGAGATCGGCGTGCTGCGGGCGCTGGGGGCATCCCGTCGCCAGCTCCGCACCACCTTCGTCGTGGAAGGAGCCTTGGTGGGCATGCTGTCGACCGGCGTCGCTTGGCTGCTCGGCCTTCCGCTCGGGCAGGTGCTCGTCCGCGGCATGAACCGCGTGGCCGGACTCGACGCGCCCTACCTGGTGCCCTGGCACGCGGTCCTGCTGGTGCCCGCGCTCGGCATCGGCATCGGCCTGCTGGCCGCACTGGTGCCCGGGATGCGCGCAGCGCGTGTCCAGGCTGCGGAAGCCGTGCGTTTCGAGTAGGAGCGCCGGATGCCGATGCGACGTCAGTCCGAGCCGGCGATTGCGGCGGCGACTTCGGTCTCGAGCGCCGTCAGGAGCGCCGCGAGAGACGCGCTCTGCGCGTCGGCGACACCGCGGTCCTGACGGCTTTCGGCGGCCATGTCGATCGCTGCGAGGCCGCGCACGGTCCCCGTCCGCACGACCGTTCCGCCCTCGGACAGGAGCGCGTAGCGCAGGGCGGCGACCGCCTGCGGCTGACCCGGGTCGCGGAAGTCGACGTGCAGTTCCACGAGGTCGGCCTCGAGGACGTGGGTGGGGATCGAGCGGCTCGCGACAGGCAGCACCGTGCCGACGGTCCCGGCTGCAGCGAGCCAGGCGCGCGCGGCGTGCGTGATCAGGAGCTCCGGCCGGGCCACGTAGCCGCGGTAGAAGTCCGTCACGAACTGGGCATCCCCGACCCGGTAGACGAATTGGCCGGAAGCCGCCGGCTGGACCGGGTGGAACGGTCGGACGTCGAGCCGGGCCGAAGCCTGGGCGTCCGGCACGGCGGCCACGACGGGACGCTCGGCGACGAGGGCGAAGCGCGCCACCTCCGGAGCCGCACGCTCGAGATCGAGCGCACAGGAGGAGAAACCGGCGAGCACGGTCGCCGCGGCGGCCCTGCGTGCTCGAGGGGAGAGGAGGCGGGCGGGCATCATCGGCCGAGCTCCGTGCGTAGGGGCGGGGCACCGAGGAGGAGAAGGGACGGGTAGCGTTCGAGCGTCTCGGACAGTCCAGCGAGGTGTGCGGACGCGCGGCGAAGTTCGGCGAGGATCAGGTCGAGGTCCTGACCCTTGGCCCGCACTTCGCCGCGGAGCTCTCCGGCGGCGAGGGTCGCGCTCTGGAGCAGCGCATCGATCCGGGCCCGCGTGGACGGCAGGTCCTGGGCAACGGCCCCGAGGGCGTCGCACAGGCTGGCGATCGAAGCGGGATCGATGGCGGTGACCCGGTCGCGGGCTTCACCGAGCAGGATCGAGGTCGAGGCTGCGATGTCCTGGAAGCGTCCGCGCACCTCGTCGAGCGCCTCGGTCGTCGACACCGTCAACGACTCGAAGGACTGCCGCAGGCCGCCCGGATCGAGTGCCTTGACCGCGCCCGTCACGGCTTGAAGCGCTTGCCGGGCATCCTCGACCAGGCCGGGGAAGTCCGTGCGCTGGAGGGAGCCCAGCACCTCCTCGAACGACTGTCCGAGGCGGCTGATCACGCTCGGGACCGAGGGAATCCGCTCGAAGTCCGGCGTCCAGTCGATCTCCAGAGGCTCGAGCTCGGCTTCCTTCGCGGGGACCAGATCCGTCTCGAGGTAGAGGGCGCCCGTCAGGCCCTGGCTGGCGAGGCGCACCCGGTAGCCCTGGCGGACGCGTTCGCGGAGCTTCTCACGCTGGGCGGACTCGTCGAGACCGACGTCGGTCGGGTCGAGCAGGGCACGCACCAGAGCGTAGGGGCGGGCCGTGGGGTAGGCCTGCGACGCGAGCAGGATGTCGGTGACGACGCCGATCCGCACGCCGCGGAAACGGACGATCGCACCCTTCTCCAGGCCTTGGACCGACTCGGCGAAGTAGGACTCGACGATCACACCGCGTGAAGCGAACGTCGTCGCTCCGAAGAAGAGGACGCCGGCGAAGGTCGCGGCGATGCCCGCCAGGACGAACAGTCCGAGCAGGAAGTAGTTGGTCCTGGACTTCATGGGGCAGGTTCCCGGGGTTCGTCCTCGGCGCGGCGGTCGAAGAACCGACGCACGGCAGGGTCGACAGAACGGGCGGCAAGTTCGCGGGGGTCGCCCTCCGCGAGGATGCCGCGGACGGACGCATCGAGAAGGATGCACCGATCGACGACGCTGAGCACGCTCGGGAGCTCGTGGGTGACGATCAAGAACGTGATCGACAGGACCTCGGCGAGGCGTGCGATCAGGCGGTCGAGACCGGCCGATGTCACCGGGTCGAGTCCGGCCGACGGTTCGTCGAGGCAGAGAATCGGGGGATCGAGTGCCATGGCCCGCGCGATGGCGGCGCGCTTCCGCATCCCGCCGGAGATCTCCGAGGGCAGGAAGTCCTCGAATCCTCCGAGTCCGACGAGCTCGAGCTTGGTGCGCGCGATGACCTTGCGTGCGTCCAGCGGCAGGGACGTGTGTTCCTCGAGGGGGATCATCCCGTTCTCGAGGAGGGTCATCGATCCGAACAGGGCTCCATCCTGATAGGTGACACCGATCCCGCGCAGGATGCGCCGCCGCTCGGTGGGTGTGGCATCGACGAACTCGCGCCCGCCGAAGCGGACCGATCCGGCGAGGGGCTCATGCACGCCGAGCATGTGCTTGAGCAGCGTGCTCTTGCCGCACCCCGAACCCCCGAGGATCGCGAAGACCTCGCCGCGCTGCACGTCGAAGTCGACGCCGTCCAGCACGGTCCGGTCCCCGTAGCCCGCAACCAGTCCGCGGACCGAGACGAGGGGCGCGGGCGCGGCGTCCGGGGTGGTGGAGGCGTCAGATCCCAAGGTGGTAGAACGCGACGGAGAACAGGCTGTCGGTCACCGCGATGAGGACGACACCCGAGACGACGGCGCTGGTGGTGGACTCGCCGACGGCGCTCGCACCTCCTCGCGTCTGCATGCCGCGCACGCAGCCGACGCCGGCGACGAGGAGTCCGAACACCACAGCCTTGAACAGTCCGCTGAAGAGGTCGGGCAGCCTGATGGCCTGCTCGAGTTGCGCGGCGTAGCCGGCGGGTGACATCCCGAGCGTCACGGTCCACACGACGCATCCTCCCGCGATGCCGGCGATGTTCGCGAACATCGTCAGGAGCGGGGTCATGAACAGCGCGGCCAACATCTTGGGCGTCACCAGGAACCGCACGGGATCGATGCCCATGGTCCGCAGGGCGTCGACCTCTTCGTTGATGCGCATCGTGCCGATCTCGGCGGCGAAAGCGGAACCCGAGCGGGCGGTCAGGACGACCGCCGTCATCAGGGGCCCCAGCTCGCGCACCATCGACAGGCCGATCAGGTTGGCGAGGAAGATGTCTCCTCCGAAGCGGCGGAGCTGGAGAGCGGACTGGAACCCGAGCACGAGTCCGATCAGTCCTGCCACCAGCAGCACCACCGGCAGGGACTCGACTCCCGCCGTCTGCATCGTGCGCAGCGTGTCCTTCAGCCGGAGCCGGCGCGGCTGCAGGAGTCCGGTGAGCAGCGCCACCAACAGCTCTCCGACCCAACCGATCAGGTCCGCCGTGTCGCGGAAGAAGCCGGCAGCCGCTCGTCCGACCCGCTCGACCCAGCCCACCCGGGCCGGGAGGGGGCGGCGGTCCGGGTGCGGTCGCAGCAGCAGGTCGACGACCGGTTGGTAAGCCTCCGGGAAGCCGATCAGCCGGATGTGTCCCCCGGTGGACTCCTGGGAGTCTCGGAGAGCCACCAGGAGTGCGGCCCCGACCGCGTCGCAGAACACCACTTCGTGGGCATGGATCTCGACGGTGCTGGCGCGCGCCCGTTCGACCCCGCGGATCGCCCGGGTCCAGACCTCCGACAGCGTGTCCGCCGTCAGTCGCCCGCCGACGTGCAGCCGCAGCGTGCCGTCCTGCGGAGCGTCGATCGTCAGGAGTGCGGACTCGGACCCTTGCACCGCAGCATCACAACCGGTGCGGCGG
>JBEAPQ010000150.1:0-3955 GCA_041164325.1 Planctomycetota bacterium
CTGCCGGTGGCCTTCCCGGCCGACCCCAACCTGCTCGGTCAGGACGTCGTGCTCCAGGCGTTCGCGCAGCAGGGTAGTGGGATCGCCGGGTCACCGGCGGTCGAGATCCGGCTGCGCTGAGCGCGCAGCCCGCGCGCGGCGTCAGCCGTCCTGCTCGATGAGCGACGCGGTGGGCGTCTTGGCGGGCGCTGTGGCTGCGCTCGTCCACCGGCCGAGGTCGAGGCCGAGCTCTTCCGCGAGGCGCCGGTTCGGCGTGCGGAAGTAGTCGCGCATCCACGCTTCGTCTTCGGCGTCGAGCGATGGCACCGGACGGACGATGCTCCCGGCGATCTTGTCGACGACCTTGCGCGGCAGGAGCGGCTTGACCGCCTTGATGAGCCTGTCGGAGCGCCCGCCGGCGGCGCGGATCAGGCGGACCAACCGCGCCGCAGCGGGCGTGTAGGCGAAGGTCTGGTTGCGCGGCCTTTCGGACGCGAACTCCGCGACCGGGTCGAGCCCCGCGAACCGCAGCACGTCGTTGGCGTGTCCGGTCGGGTTCTGGACGAGGTCCTCGAACAGCAGGACGTGGAAGCGGTCCTTCGGGAAGTGCTTCCACCACAGCTGGAGCTGCTCGAGGTAGCGCCCGGTCCGCAGGTAGAACGAGTTCTCGCGGATCGCCGTGCGGAGCGGTCGGTCTTCGCTGCCGACGCGCACGTTGTGCCAGTAGGACGACCAAGCGCGGCGGACCGGGTCGCGGAGCACGTAGACGAAGCGGGCCTTCGGCGCCGCTGCCGCCACGCGCGCCGGGACGCCCGCATAGCGGCTCGCGGCGATCGCGGCCGTCGTGTCGGTCGACTCGAGGGGGGCGGCCGCGTAGCTCGTCGACGCGTCGAGCAGCACGCGCGCGTCGGGCCGCGCGAACTGCGTGCGGTAGTGGTCGAGGCCCTTCTCCCAGTGCGACGAGAAGTAGTTCGGTTCCTTCGGGTGCGCGAGGCAGACGTCCGGGTGCTCCGCCAGCAGCTCGGCGAGGAAGCTGGTTCCGCCCTTCTGGGTACCGATCAGATAGAGCTGGGGCGGGAAGGGCATGGAGCGGAGGACGGACGAGGTCGGGAAGTGTATCCCGCCCGCGCCCCCGCGACCGGTCCACCGCATCGGGGGTTTTGGAGCAGCGTGCGGCGAGGGCTACGCTGCCCCCGTGAAGCCCTTCGCGACGACCGGCCTCCTGGCCCTGGCATGGCTCGCAAGCTGCGCTGCGCCCACCGCGGGTCCCGTTCCGGGACTTCGCGGGACCTGGGACTCTCAGCACGTCCAGGACGTCCGGATACCTCGGCCGATGCCGACGACCATGGTCCAGGCTGGGGCGGCGTTCGTGCCGTGGGCGAGCCTCGATCTCGACGAGAAGACGCGGACCCAGGGCACGCCGAGCGCGCGTCTCGACGACGGCGAGGGATGGATGATCCGGACCGGCAGCTACGACGATGCGCTCGGCGTCGAGTTCGTGCTGCAGACGACCGAACACGACGAGACCGCCTCGGGCTCGAGCCTCCGCACGCTGGCCGGCTACGCCGACCTGACGCAGCGCTTCGAGCTCTGGGACGGGCCGATCTCCGCCTGGGCGGGCGTCGGCTTCGGGCTCGGCCTGATGCACTTCGACTGGGACGGCAGCTACCGGAGCGAGGTGACCGGGCTCTGGGTGGGCGAGGGGATCTTCGCGCTGCAGTTCGGCCCGCACGTCTCGGTCGAGACGCGGATCATCGGCTTCTCGGCCTCGCACCCGGGCCGCAGTGCCGGCACCGGCGTGCTGGCGACGATCGGTGGCTCGATCGGATTCTGACGCGCCGGTCGAGGCGCGCCTGGTCGACGGCACGGCGCCGCTCGTTTCGCTGGACGTGCTGGCGCGACTGTACGCGCTCGGCATCGAGCACGTGACGGTCTGCCATCCGCCGCTGCACACGGTCGAAGAGGCGCGGCGCTTGCGCGGCCCGGTCCGCGGCGCGCACGTGAAGAACCTCTTCCTCCGCAACAAGCGCGGCACGATGTGGCTCGTCGCGCTGCTCGCGCATCGCCGTGTCGATCTCCGCGCGCTCGGGGACGTGCTCGGCAGCGGGCGGCTGTCGTTCGGGTCGGCGACGCGGCTGATGAAGCGGCTCGGCGTGCGGCCGGGCTCGGTGACGCCGCTCGCGGTGATCCACGACGTCGAGCGTGCGGTGCACGTCGTCCTCGACCAGGGGCTCTTCGACCACGCGCACGTCAACGTGCACCCGCTCGTCAACGACAAGACGACGCGGATGCGGACGGCGGACCTGGTGCGGTTCCTCGAGGCCTTGGACCACGCGCCGCGGATCGTCGATCTGGGCGCGTTGACCGAGGAAGGCTGAACCGCGCCGCTGGGGCGCGTTCAGTTGCGCAGCCGCGTGACGCGGATGCCGTCGAACGAGACCGGCGTGCCCTCGAGCTGGAAGCCGAGGAAGCCCTCGACGTCCTCGCAGCCCCACGCCTCGTTGACGAGCTGGCCGTTGACGCGGACCGCGATCCAGCCGTCGTCGCAGATGACTTCCATCTGGTTCCAAGCGCCGACCGGCTTCTCGGCGTTGTGCGTGACGCGCGTGTTGCGCCCGTCGGTCCGCGCGGCGTCGGTGCGCATCGGGAACTCGCCGATGTTCCACAAGTCGCCGGCGCGCCCGCTCTGCAGCTGGGCTTCGATGCTCCGCGGCCAGAGCTTGTGGTCGCCGGTCGCGCGCAGCAGCACACCGCTGTTGCCTTCCTCCTGCTCCGCGTCGAAGCGCCACCCGAGCGTCAGCACGAAGTCCTCGAACTTGTCGTTCGAATAGAAGTAGCCGCGCGGCTTGCCGACGCAGGTCAGAGCGCCGTCCTTCACCGACCAGACGCTGTCGGAGGACACCTTCTCCGACAGGTGGAACCAGCTGCGGCCCATGCTCTGCGGCGTGCCGTCGAAGAGCGAGACCGACTCGCCGAAGCGCTCGGTCTCGGGCTGGAGTTCGCGGCAGCGGACGTTGCGGTACCAGACCTCGTTGCCGTGGTCCTGCAGGCACAGGTGGCCGCGCGCGTTGACGCCGAAGCCCTCCCAGTCCTTGAACTTGCTGGCGCCCACGCGTGCGTTCCAGTCGTCCGAACCGAACTTGGCGTCGACGAGCTTGGTGCCGTTGAGCCAGTGCTCGACGCGGTTGCCGAAGATCCGGATGCGGCCCTCGTTCCACTCGCCGGCGGGCTTCACGACGCGCTCCTCGGCGGCGTAGAGGCCGTAGAGCGCACCGGAGTGGTGCTTGTGGCCGGCGCCACCGTGGGCGGCGTCATCGAGGACCTGGTACTCGGGGCCACTCCAGTAGCTCGGGTGCTCGGTCTCGACGACGCGGTACATCACGCCGCTGTTGCCGCCCGGCTGGATCTTCCACTCGAACGCGAGCTCGAAGTTCCGGTAGGCGCGCCGCGTGATGATGTCGCCGCCGCCGCCGTTGGGCGCGTGGTGCAGCGTCCCGTCCGCGATGCCCCAGCCCTTCTCCGGAAAGCCCGGCCGCCCGTAGGACCGCCACGCGTCCGTCGACGTGCCGTCGAAGAGCACGTGCCAGCCATCGCCCATCTCCTGCTCACTCAGTGTGAACGTGGGCTTCGGTTCTTGGGTCGCGGCGTCGTCTTGGGCCGAGCCGAAGGTGCCGAGGGTGAAGGCGAGTGCGGCGCTCAGGGTGCGGGCTGCGTGCATGGCGGAGTCTTCGCGGGCAGAGGTGCGAGCGCCGGATGATAGCCCGGCGCGCCCAGGACCCCGAGTCATCGGTCGGGCGGGGTGCCCGATCTCGACGTTTCCCGCGTCCCAGGCGGCTCGTCGGGCAGTGCCCCGCGCTCAGCCGAATGCCAGGACCCGGGGCTTCGTCCGGACCACGGTGCCGACCACGCCCGGCACGAGGATCCACGTCCCGGCGATCACCGTCAGCAAGAGGCCGAACCCAGCCGACACGAAGGC
>JBEAPQ010000151.1:0-4968 GCA_041164325.1 Planctomycetota bacterium
CCGTCGGTTCAGAACAGGTCCGCGAGCCCGACCTTCCAACGCGGGCACGCGTCGACCGGCTGGACCGTGTTGTCGAGCGCACCGAGGTGCGGGCTCTGGATCCGGACGCGGTCGCCGGTGCGGTGCGTGAAGCCATCGCCCTCGACGAGACTCCCGTCCAGCCGCGGGCGGTCCTGGGTCGGCGCGAACATCGTGCCCAGGTAGAGCACCACGCCGTCCGGCCAGTCGTGGCCGTCGAAGAGCTGTCGGACGAGGTCCTCCGGGTCCCGGCTGATGCGCGCCATCGAGGACTGGGCGCGGAGCTCGAACCCATCGCCCGCGCCGTGGACCTCGAGATCCACGGTCTCGGCGCGGACGGTGTCGAAATCGAAGTCCCCTCCGCGGTGGCGGTCGAAGAGCCGGATGAACGGTCCGATCGCCGCGCTGCCGCGGTTGTCCTTCGCACGCCCGAGCAGCAGAGCACTCCGCCCCTCCCAGTCGCGGAGGTTGACGTCGTTGCCGAGCGTCGCGCCGACCGTGCGTCCGTCGGGCGTGACGACGAGGACCACTTCGGGCTCCGGGTTGTTCCACGCGCTGTCGGCCCGGACGCCGATCGGCATGCCGGTGCCGACCGCCGACATCGGGCTGGCCTTCGTGAAGATCTCGGCGTCGGGCCCGAGGCCGACCTCGAGGTAGGGACTCCACCGCCCGGCCGCGAGCATCTCCGCCCGGAAGCGCAGCGCCTCGGGTGATCCAGGGCGCAGGCGCGCCACGTCCCCGCCGATCGTCGCCAGGATCCGCGCGCGCGTCTCCGCAGCCACCGCAGCATCCCCGCGCGTCGCCTCTTCGATGACGCGCTCCAGCATGCTCGCCACGAACGTGACGCCGGCCGCCTTGATCGGCTGGAGATCGACCGGGGCCAGCAGATGGGGACGTGACGGATCGCCGATTCCGGCGAGGGCTTCGTCCAGCGTGCAAGCCCACGCGCCAGTACGGTCCATCACGGCTGCCGACGGGTCGACCTCCCGCAGAAGGTGCGCCACGGTCGGCACCGCAACCTCGACGAGGCGATCCCCATCCACGCGGACCGGCAGCGGACGCCCCCGCTCCGGGCACCAGCACCGCCCGAGCAGGAGCCCAGGGCCTTCGGTCGGCAGGATCGATGCGGCGCGGAGCGTTGGCATGGGCCGCGATCATCCGGCGTGCGCCGCTGCGAAGTCCAGACGGGACAGAGTCGCTCTCCGCGCGGTCGGGTCCGGACAACCATGAGCCCGCGAGGTTTCGATCGCACGGGCGACGAGCGGGAAACAGGGCTCGTCGCGCGCGTGTTGCTCCTGGTCCCCGACCTGCACCTGGGAACGCCGAGTCTGCGATGGGTCACCGGATGAAGCCCCTGATGCCCGGCCTGATCCTCCTGATCACGCTCGCGTCCTGCCGCCACTGCGGCGTCAAGGTCGATCCCCCGGCTTTCGAGGGAGGGAACATCGTGCTGACGTGGCAGCCCTACGAAGGAGATGCGTCCTACGACATCAGGATCTACAGCGAACTGGATGGCCGGTGCGTGCTGGCCCACGACGGGCTTCCCGAGGCACGGCTCGCCGTTCCGGGTGGATTGCCACGGGGACGGTATCGCTGGACGGTCCGACTTCGCGTGGCCACGCCCGACGGAGACCGGGTGAGCCCATGGAGCTATCCATGCGCGCCGACGCCGGGGCAGCTGGCCGCGGTGCCGCCGCCACATCGCGCCATGCACATCCTCGACGTGAAGTGAACCGTCGCAGCTTCAGAGGCTGTGGCGAGTCAGCCTACAGCCTCTGAGTTGCTTGCTTGGCAGCCGCTCCGCGGCCGCGTGAGAGGCCGTGACCCAATGAAGTCACAGCCTCAGAGCCCGAGGAACAGCACGGTTCCCGCGGAGCCTGCCACGACCGAGCCTGCGAGCGCGTGCGACCAGCGCTCGAGGGATCCCAGCCGCACGGCCGAAGCGCCCGCCGACATCACTGCCGTGATGGCGAGCATCGTCGCGATCGTCACGATGGCGAAGACGGCCCCCGCCGCGAGCGCGGCAGACCAGTTCCCTTCGCTGGCAGGCAGCGCGAAGAGCGGAATCAGCGGTTCGCACGGGCCCAGAACGAACACCAGGAACAGCGCCCAGAACGTCGTGCGCTCCCCCTGCGCCGGAGATGCGTGCTCGTGGGGAAGCTGCCCGTCGGCGTGCACGTGCACGACGCGCCCGTGGCGGTGGACCGTCAGGCCCTGCCTCCGCGCCTGACGGACGCCGTAGAGCGCATAGGCGATCCCGACCCAGAACAACGCCCAGGCAGCCACCTCGCCGCGACCACCTTCGACGTCTTCGATCGCGCCGAGCGCGACGCCTGCGAGGATCCCGAGTCCGCCGAGCAACAGCGACGACGCGACGTGCGCGAGTCCGCAGAGCCCGGTGACGAGAAGCGTTCTCCGCAGCGACCAGCGACGCGCCCTGCCGAGCATGACGAACGGCAGGTAGTGGTCCGGGCCGATCGCCGTGTGGAGCAGCGCCACTCCCGCGGCGCCGAGGACAAGGGTGAGGGTCAGGCCGTCCATCGTCGGGCCAAGAGCTTCGGGGCCCGCGTTGCCCCGAGCCACAGCCGGGTCGCCCCCCCGTCCAGGGATTCGACGCTATCCTGGCGCCGGAGGGGCCTGGGCCTGCGCAATCTCGCGCGGCGGCCTGCATTGGAGGACACGCCATGGCACACATCCCCACGATCTCAGCCTGCGTGCTCCTGCTCTCCTTCCAGGCGGAAGCCCAGTCGCTGCTCGAGTTGGATGCCCGGGACGAGTTCGGCGCCGTGGACTCGGCCGCCTACCAGGACTCGGTCCACGTCCTCGACTTCGACGGGGACGGCAAGCTCGACCTGCTGTTCGGCGGGCAGCTCAACTACACGATCCCGGCGTCTCCCCTCCTGCGGGGCCTGGGAGAAGGGCGGTTCGAACGATCGTCGACCTTCCGCTTCTTCGACAGCCAGCAGATCGCCTGGGTCGCCGACCTCGACGGCAACGGGACGTTCGAGTTCCAGGGCGACAACGGGATCTGGACCATCGCTACGAACGGCTCTCCCTCACGGCTCGCGCTCCCCGGGATCACAGGCCAGCTCTGCGGGGACCTCGACCAGGATGGTGACCTGGATCTCGTGCGGATCGCCGGCGGCCGGGTCGATGTGCTGATGCAGAACGGCGTGCTGCAGTTCACGGTCGTCCACAGCGTCCCGTTCGCGGGAACACTCATGAGCCTTTGCCTTGGCGACATCAACGGCGATGCGTTCCCCGACGTGTTGGCGACGGCCCGGAGCGGACCGATCCAGCTGTTCGAGAACGACGGCACCGGGCGGCTCCTGGATGTCTCGAGCCGCATCGGCGTGGCCGCCGGGGCCTCGAGCACATGCGGCCTCCACGATCTCGACGGAGATGGGCGTGACGAAGTGTTGGTGCTGAGCACCGGAGGAGGAGGAATTCGGGTCTTCTCACCGCGGAGCGGCACGTACGCGGACATCTCCGCGCAGGTGCCCGTCCCGGCTGGCGCTCACGTCGGATTCGCGGTCGGCGACATCGACGGTGATCGGGCGCCCGACCTGCTCATCGCGGACGTGGGAGGCGGACTGGTCCTCCGGAACACAGCCAGCGGCTGGTTCGTGCCGCTGGCGGGCGGGTGGCCCGGCTCGAACGACCACCTGAGCGCTGCCTTGATCGACGTCGACGCAGATGGCGATCTCGACCTCGTCGAGACCGGACACGTGCTCGACAGCCGCCTCCACTTCAACGACGGCACGGGTCGGTTCGTCAGCCCGGGGACGGACCGCCAGGTCTTTCCGCGGAGCGGAGCGCCCGGACGCCAGTACGTGATCGCAGCGGACGTCGATCGAGACACCGACGTCGATCTGCTCACTCCCGACGCGTTCTGGCAGAACGATGGCTTCGGCCGATTCTCGCCGCTGCCGAGCCGCGCTCCGGACAACACGAGCGGGATGCCCGAGGCGGTCGCATTCGGCCGCCTGGACCCGTGGTACGGAGCCGAGATCGTCGTGCCGACCGCCTTCGACCGATTCCGCGTCTACCACGGCGACTCCAACGGCCAGTTCACGCCGGGCACCGAGTACACGGCACCCATCACGACGCAGGGCGGCCCTCTACCGTCTGCCCCGCAGCACATCGCAGTCCTGGCGCTCCACGACCTCGATCAGGACGGTGACCTCGACCTCCTGTGCGGCGCCCACCCGCGGAACTGGACGGTCGCCGCTGCCCCCGCCCAGGACACGATCTGGTGGAACGACGGCACAGGCCATCTCACCGAGGACCGCAACTGGTGCGTGACCGGCGAGCAGTTCGGCAAGAGCGTCGCGTTCGGCGATCTCAACGGCGACGGGCGGGTCGACTTCACCGATGGCCGCGGCTCGTTCCTGCAGAGGCCGGACCACCGGTTCGACTACGTCGGGCCTGACCCGAACGGCTGGCTCGACACCGGCACGGTCGGCCCCGTCGCCCTCGCCGACCTGGACGGCGACGGCGACCTCGACTGCGTCGAGGCCAACGCCTGCAAGGGAGTCCCCTACTGCGAAGGAGAGCCCGACGTGATCGGCTGGAACGACGGCACAGGCCGCTTCCTGCGCGCGAGCCTCGTCGAAGAGCAGAACTCGTTCGGGCTCGCCCTCTTCGACGTCGACGAAGACGGCGACATCGACATCTTCTTCGGGCGGGAGCAGGGAGGAATCCACCTCCAGGGCTTCAACCGGCTGCTGATCAACGAGGGCAACCAGGTCTTCCGGCCAGCGGACCTGGGAGACGAGATCCCCGACGTCTGGCGGACGACCCTGCAGGTCGTGCAGGGCGACTTCGACACAGACGGTGACATCGACCTCTTCACGCTCGATGTCAGCGACAGCGGAACCTTCCACCAGGGAGCCCTCTGGCTCAGCACGGTGCGCCATCTCCGGGCACCCGACCTGCTGCGGATCGGCC
>JBEAPQ010000152.1:0-20506 GCA_041164325.1 Planctomycetota bacterium
CCGAATGTTCGCCCTCTTCGCTGCTGTTCAGCTCCTCCTTGTCGACGCCGACCGCGAGGAACGTGTTGGCGACGCCCGGGAGTTCGGCGATGCGTCTCTCCAACGGGGCGGCGACCGAGTCGGTGCGCTCGACCGTGGCGTCACGCGGCAGGAACAGCTCGACGAAGATCTCGCCCTGGCTGACCTCGGGGAGCACCTCGCTGCCGAGGTCGCCGGCGCGGTCGAGAGCGAATCCCAGGAGGCCGAGGGAGAGCAGCACGACCACGAAGCGAAGCCGGAGCGCTCCGACGAGGACGCGTGGGTAGACCGCCTCGAGCACCCGGTAGCTGCGGTCGAATGCGAACAGGAAGGGCCAGGCCAGGAGGCCGAGCACGCGCCCGAGGAGGATGGCCAGCCCGGTCAGGACACGGAGCGCGAACGCGGCCACCGACTGGAGCGCGCGCGCCACCGCCGTGGCCGGTGGGGGGGCGATGTCCCGGAGATTCGCGTCATCAGCACCTCGACTCGCGAGCATCGGGATGACGAACAGCGCGACGAGCAGCGAGATCAGCAGGCTGTAGACGACGGTCAGGGACTGGTCGCGGAAGAGCTGCCCCGCGACGCCCTCGACGAAGACGATCGGGAAGAACACGGCCACGGTCGTCAGCGTGCTGGCGGTCACGGCGCCCGCGACGCGCCGCGTGCCCTCGACCGCTGCCTGACGGATCGAGCGACCCTCTTCCCGGGCCCGCGTGATCGCTTCCAGCACGACGATCGAGTTGTCGACGAGCATGCCGACGCCGAGCGCCAGCCCGCCGAGCGACATGATGTTCAGCGTGATGTCGGACAGGAACATCGGCGCGAACGACGCGACCAGGCTGATCGGGATCGAGACGGCCAGGATCACCGTGGCCGCGAGCCGGCGCAGGAACAGGAAGATCACGACGACCGCGAAGAACCCGCCGACGATGGCCGAGTCGCGGACGTCGGAGATCGAGTTCTGGATGAACGTCGACTGGTCCTGGAGCAGCGTGACCGACAGGCCTGCCGGCTTCAGCTTCAGGTCCAGGTAGTCGGTCATCTGCCGGTGCCGGACCTTGGCCCGCATCCGCGCCGCGCGGATCTCGGCGGGATCGGTCGGCATCTGCTGCGGGGGCGGCGGGTTGCCGTTCTCGTCGAGCGACGCGACGTACTTGCGCTGCGCGACCGAGCCGAAGGTCCGGTCCCGGACTTCGGCTGCGAGTCCGACGATGTTGGCGCCGGCCTCCTTGTAGACGTCGACGAGGACACACGGCTGCCCGTCGACGCGGCTGATGACCTCCTTGTCCTGCGGCACGCGCACGACCTGGGCCACGTCGCGAAGCCGGATCGGTGCGTCGTTGCGCCGGTCGAGGATGGTGTCGGCGATCTCGTCGAGGTTGCGGTACTCCCCGAGCGTCCGGACGAGGAACTCGGTCTTGCCCTCGTCGATGCTGCCCGACGCCGAATTGATGTTCTCGGCTGCGAGGCGGCGCCCGACCGTCTGGATGTCGAGGCCGAGAACGGCGAGCGCCTGCTCGTCGATCTGGATGCGGATCTCCTCCTCGTCGCCGCCCCGGACCTTGACCGCGGCGACGCCCTCGACCTTGGCGAGCTCGCGCTCGAGTTCGTCCTCGGCCAGCCGACGGAGCTCGACCAGGTCCATGTCCCCGGACACGCCGAACGTCAGCACCGGGTCGAGGCTCGGGTCGTAGCGGAGGACCAGCGGGCGATCGGCCTCGCGCGGAAGGAAGACGCGGTCGAGGCGCTCGCGGACGTCGGAGATCGCGAACACCATCGCCGTGCCCCACTGGAACTCGAGCACGACATCGCTGACCGCCGGGCGGCTGATCGACACGACGCGGCGCACGCCCGGCACGACGGCGACCGCCTCCTGGATGCGTTCGCTGACCCGCTCCTCGACGTCTTCCGGACTCGCGCCGGGGTACTGCGTGCGGATCGTGACCGTCGGGTAGGCGATGTCCGGCAGCAGGTTGACCGGGAGGCGGCGGAGCCCGACGAGCCCGAAGACCACCGCCGCCACGACCATCATCGTGACCGCGACGGGGCGTCTCGTGGTGAAGGCGAAGACCGACCCGTCGTCGTCCGCGGATTGCCCGGAGGCAGGGGCGACGGGGGGAGTGGCGGAAGGCGACTGGTCCACGTGCGTCAGTTTCCGGCCGTATCGACCGGGGTGTTGTCGACGAGGGACTGCTGGCCGCTCGTGACGACGAGGTCGCCGGGCGCCAGACCGTCCGCACCGAGGTTGCGGCACTCGACGAAGTCCCGTTCCTCGATGCCCGGGTCGACGACGACCCGGCGCGCGATGCCGTCGCGGACGACGAAGACGACGCTGACCGCACCCTCGTTCAGCAGGGCGGCCTTCGGCACCATCAAGGCCTCACGCTCGTCCTCCGCGTAGATCCGTGCGCGCACGAACATGCCGGGACGGAGGACGTGGGTCAGGTCATCGTCGTGGACGACCCGGACGCGGATGCGGAACGAGCCGGACGTCTCGTCGACGACCGGGCTGACGAAGTCGATCGCAGCGTGGAACTCGTGGCCCGGCATCGCGTCGCACTCGAACGTCACGTCTTTCGCGCCCTGGATGACGCCGAGCTCGCGCTGGGGGCGACGCAGGTAGGAGACCAGCGCGAGCTGGTCGATGACCAGGAACAGGTTGGTCGCGGCGGTGATGGTCTCGCCGCCGCGGATCATGCGTTCGGCGACGATGCCGTCGAGCGGCGCGAGGATCTCGTGCTCGCTGACGCGAATGCGCTCGGCCTCGACCCGGGCCTGGAGTTCCGCGATGGCGTTCTCGGCGGCCGAGATCTCGAGCTTGGCCTTCCGCTCTTGCACCTCCGCGACCTGGAGAGCCTCCTCGGCCGCCGCGAGAACGAAGCGGGCGTCTTCGAGCTCCTTCTCGGAGATCAGACCGGGGTCGATCTCGAGGTTGCGCTGGTTCTGGGAGGCTGCCTTGTCGCGCTCGATCCGCGCCTGGTCGATCAGTTGCGCGGCGGCTTCTGCCTCGAGGACAGCCAGCTCGAACCGCACCCGTCGATCCTGGAGCTGGATCTCTGCCTGCCGCAGCGCGGACATCGCCTCGCGGTCGTCGAGGGAGGCCAGCAGCGTGCCGGCCTTCACCGTGGCGCCCTCGTCGACGTGGACGGTCAGCACGCGGCCGGCGACCTTCGACTGCACGGTGACCCGGTGCTCGGACTCGAGGTAGCTCGTCGTCTCGATCGTCCGGCGCACGGGCCGCTGCTCGAGGCGGGTCACACGGACCAGCGGCGTCTCGGTGGTGGCCGGGGTGGCTGGGCCACCCGCGCCTTGCTCCGGCTTCTTCTCGGCGGTCTGGCCGCAGGCCACGAGGGCTGCGGTGAGGGCTCCGGCGAGGAGTCGGCGGGTGAGGGAGGGTCGGGTCACGGGGGAGGCTTCCACGGGCGAGTCTGAATCGGTCGCTCACAGCCGGTGACCGGCTCGGTCCAGGGGCTGCGTTGTGCTTGACGAGCGACGGCTGTCGCCGTCGCGGAGAGGCCGGGCCTTCTCGAAGCCCCGGCTATCTCGCAGCGTGCGCCCATTCGTGGGCGCTGCGTCGGCGGATCCGTCGCCCTTTCTTCGGCGACCGCGGGCCGGCACTCTACGGGCTCGGGCGATCGACGGCGACCTTGGCCCTGGCCGCGTGATGTCCGACCCTGCAGCCGATGGCCGACCTCCTCGAACTCGAACACGCGCGACGCCTCGTCCTGGAGAGGTCGTGGCGTTGTCCCGACCAGCGGGACGTTCCGCTGGCGCAGAGCCTCGGCCATGCACTGGCCCAGGATCTGCGCTGCGCCGAACCCTGGCCCACGGCCGACCGCTCGGCGATGGACGGATTCGCGCTCTGCGCCGGAGACGGAGTCGCCGTCGCGGGGACGCGTTTCCGGCTGCGCGGGGCCGCCCTCGCGGGCCATCCGTTCGGCGGCGCGCTGACCCGGGGCGAGGCGGTGCGGATCATGACCGGCGGCGTCGTCCCCGAGGGAGCGGACCGCGTCGTCATGGTCGAAGAGACCGATGGCTTCGTCGACGGCGCGGTCGAGGTCGCGCTGACGGCGAACGTGCCGCCGCTGGCCAACATCCGGCCCGAAGGCTCGGAGGTCGCGGCGGGCAGCGTCGTGCTCCGGGCCGGCACCTGGATCGGGCCTGCCGAAGTCGGTGCGCTCGCCGTCCTCGGACAGACCGCGGTCCCGGTCGTCCGTCGTCCGCGCGTCGTGATCCTGTCGACCGGGGACGAGGTCGTCGACGTCGCCGAGAAGCCGGCTCTCCACCAGGTCCGCGACAGCAACTCCTGGGCGCTCGCCGCCAAGGTCCAGGCCCTGGGTGGGGAGGCGATCCGAGCTGGGATCGTCGGCGATGACCGGGCGGCGCTGCGGGCGGCGCTCGAGCAGGGTCTCGAAGCGGACGTGCTCGTGACGGTCGGCGGCGTCTCCAAGGGGACGCACGACCTGGTGCACGGCCAGCTGCGGGAGCTGGGCGTCGAACCCGTCTTCCATGGCGTGGCCCTGAAGCCCGGGAAGCCGACGTTCTTCGGTCTGCGCGAAAAACGGCGCGCGGCCGTGTTCGGGCTGCCCGGGAATCCGGCGTCGTCCTTCACGACCTTCGATCTCTTCGTCGCGCCGTTCCTGGTCCGGTTCGGTGGCGGTGACGTCGCGCCGGCGCAGTCGGTTCGGCTCGGCGGGGTGTTGCCACGGCGCAACCGGCGGGCCCAGGCCGTGCCGGCGCGTCTCGCGACCTCTCCGGGCGGGGGCGCGGAGGCGGTCCTCGCTCCGGTTCGTCCGAGCGGTGATCCTTTCGGGCTGCTCGACGCCGACGGCTACGCGGTCCTGCCGGCCGGGGTGGAGCCCGCGGAGCTCGGTGCGGTCCCGTTCCTGCCGTGTGCGGGGAGGATCGTGCGGGCATGACCCGGCCGGGCGTGCTCGCGGCGGTGGCCGCGTTCGGCCTCTGCGCCGCCACGCCGCCCGCGTGGTTTCCCGGCGGCGGGCTCCTGGTCGTGCCTGCGCTCTGCGCTCTCTACGTGCTGGTACGGGACGCCGAGCGCCCCGCGCGCTGGGCCTACCTCGTCGGCGCGGTGCACGTCCTCTGGTTCTCGTGGTCGCTCCGGCACGTCACCGGTCCCGGGTACCTCGCGATCGGGTTCCTCGGCGGCTTCTACACGGCCGCGCTCGCCGTCTTCGTGCGCGGGACACCGCGTGCGCTGGGGCCGTTCGCCTTCGGTGCGGGCCTGGCCGCCACGTCCTGGGCCCGTTCGCACGCCCCGGAGATCAGCTACCCGCACGGACAGGTCGCGCACTGTCTCCACGAGTGGCCGCTGCTGCTCGGTGCGGTCCGACTCGGCGGGGAGTGCCTGCTCAACTTCCTGCTGGGCGTCACGGCGGCCTGTGTCGTCGAGCTCCGGGTCGCGCGGCGCCGCTCGGCCCTTGCGGCGCTCGCCGTGGCGGCCCTGCTCTGGATCTTGCCTGCGTGGGGCGGGCCGCGCGTGTCCTCCGGGGACGGCGCGCATCTCGACGTGCTGCTGGTGCAGTCCGATTACCCGCGCGTCTTCGACGGGGATGCCGACGGCTTCGCGAAGCTTGCGGCCGCGACGCAGCGCGCCGTGGGGGAGAACCCGCAGGCGCAGCTCGTGGTCTGGCCGGAGAGCTCCTGGCCCTGGCCGCTCGAGGGCGATCTGCCGGTTCCGGTGCGGCGGTCGGAGCCGCCGGTCGGGCCCGGGATGCACCTGCTGGCGGGTACCCTCTGGCGGGCCGGTGACGGGCGCCGGACGGTGGCGGTCCTCCTGGACCCGGACGGCCGGGTGGCCGGCGTCCACGAGAAGCGGGTGTCGGTTCCCGGGGGGGAGCGCGCTCCGTTCGTGGCGTGGCTCCCGAGCAGCCTGCGCGAGCCGGCGCTCGACATGTTCCAGCAGATCATCGGCTACCGACCTGACCAGCTGGACGGGCGGCGTCGCCCGCCCCTCGACGTCGGCGGCGTGCCGATCGCAGCCCTGACCTGCTTCGACAACGCGTTCGGTTGGGTTGCCCGCGAGGCCGTGGAGGACGGTGCTCGGCTGCTCGCCGTGCTCTCGAACGAGTCCTGGTATCTCCAGGGGGGGGAGCTCGAGCAGATGATCGCCATGTCGCGGATCCGGGCGATGGAGACCGGCACGCCGGTCCTCCGTTCCACCGTCGATGGCGTCAGCTGCCTCGTCCTGCCCGATGGATCGATCCCCGTGGCGCTGCCCCGGACTCCGGGGGAGGGGCCCCAGGTCCGGCCGATCCGCGTGCCGCTGGGGCCGGGCGCCATGTCGCCCTGGGTCGGGTGGCTCCACGCGCTCGTCCTCGGGCTGTCGGCGGCACTCGGGGTCTGGGGGTTCTGCGGGCTGGTGTTCGGGCAGCGAAAGATGCGGGAGCCGGATCGCGAACCTTGACCCGACCCGAGCCGGGGCTAGCATTCGCCCCGCGGCTGCGGCGGTTTCCCCTCGCTGTCGTCGCCGGGTCCGTGAGGTCCTGGGCGGTTTTCCCTCCTGAGGACCGCGCAGAACCCGCTCACCCGAACGTTCTGTTTTCCGGCTCGCCCGCGCAGGAGCTCCACTCCGACCGCGGTCGTCCGAATCGATCGCACGCTTCCTCTCCGGACCGGCCCTCGCCGGCGCCCACCCTCTTTAGGAGTTTCCTGGCACGATGAGCCCAGTTGGTCGCACCTTCATCGTTCTGAACCTGTTCCTGGCAGGTGCGTTCGTCTACTTCTCCGGCGTCTACCTGCAGAAGGCCACGGACTGGAAGGCCAAGCACGACACCGTGCAGGCCGAGAAGGAGACGCAGGTCGAAGGCCTGACGCAGCAGGTCCAGGCCGTCGAAGCCGACAAGCGCGACCTCGATCGCAAGCTGACGGCGTCGGAAGCCGCGAAGAACTCGCTGGAGAACGACAACCAGGAGCTCCGCGCCGAGAACGAGCGTCTCGCCCGCCAGCTCAACACCATCCAGGCCGACCTGACGGCGCAGCAGTCGAACTACGCGACGATCAAGTCGAGCATCGACCGGGCGACCGAGCAGTACACCGAGTCGACGCAGATGGCCATCAAGGCCGGCAGCGAGCGCGACGAGGCGGTCCGCAAGATGGAAGTCGCCGAGCGTGACCTCCGCGACGCCAACGACCGCATTGCGTCGCTGGAGTCGACCGTCGGCGACCGGGATGGCTCGATCGCTTCCCTGGAGCAGACGGTCCGCGAGAAGGACGTCCTCCTCGACATCGTCCGCACCCGCGCCCCGGGCATCCTCGAGCTGGCCCAGCCGAAGCTCGTCGGCGCCGTCGAGCGCGTGGACGCCGCGGGCAAGCTCGTCACCGTCCTGATCACCGACGATCCGGCCGACGCGGGCTGCAAGGCCGGCTACTCGTTCGCGATCTACTCGGGCAGCACCTACAAGGGTGAAGCCGTGGTCACGAGCGTGGACGGCAAGTTCGCGTTCTGCCGCGTGACCCGCTCGACCGGCCGGGACATCCTGCCGGGCGACCAGGCCACCACCGTCACCAACTGAGGCGGGCTCCCGCCCTCTGCAAGGAGTCCACTGAGATGGCACGCAAGTCCAAGGGTGACAGCGCCAAGCCGGCGCGCGCAAAGAAGGCCGACGTCCGCATCGTCGACGAGCAGGGCATCGAGCAGGTCCAGGGTGGGCTCTCGTTCGAGGACGGCATCGTCCTGACGACGACGCTCGCGCTGATCGGTTCGCTCGTGCTCGTCATCATGATGAGCGGTCGTTATCCGGCCTGAGCCAAGACGACCCCGCGAGGGGTCGATGCCCCGCGACGCGAGTCGTCGCGTGGCCGACGAGGGTCGCGCCTGCGGGGTGCGGCCCTCTTCTCGTTCCTGTGGATCGGGCTCGTGGGGCTTTCGTCCTGCGCGGCCTGGAGCCCACGCGGAGCGCGATGATCTCGTGCGCGTGACGTGCGCGAGCCTCGCATTCCGATTCGTGTTTGCTATGGTCTCACCGGCGTCCGCGCAGCGACGGTCAGTGCTGCACGGAGTCCGGATCACGAGGCACGTGATCCGGCGCGCGAGGCATTTGATGGAGGGGCGATCTTGAAGCCTGTCGAGTGGCTGACGAACCGTTTTGCGGTCGACATGGGTATCGACCTCGGGACGGCCAACACCCTGGTTGCGGTCCGGGACCGCGGAATCGTCCTCGACGAACCGTCCGTGGTGGCGGTCCGCAAGGGCACCAACGAGGTCCTGCTCGACGGCAATGCCGTCGGCCGCGCCGCGCTCGAATACCTCGGCCGCACGCCGCCGATCTTCGAGGCCATCCGGCCGATGAAGAGCGGCGTCATCGCCGACTTCGAGATCACCGAGAAGATGCTGCGCTACTTCATGCGCCGCGTCCAACCGGGGCGGACCTTCGTCAAGCCGCAGGTCGTCATCGCGGTGCCGTGGGGCATCACGATGGTCGAGAAGCGCGCGGTCATCGGCTCGGCGGAACGGGCTGGCGCGCGCCGCGTCTTCCTCGTCGATGAGCCGACGGCCGCGGCGATCGGCGCCGAGCTGCCGGTCCACGAACCGCAGGGGCACATGGTCGTCGACATCGGCGGCGGCACCTCCGAAGTCGCGGTCATCTCGCTCGCCAACGTCGTCGAAGGCGAGTGTCTTCGTGTCGCGGGAGACGACTTCAGCGACGCGATCCAGCACTACATCCGCGCGAAGTTCAATCTGCTGATCGGTGAGATCACCGCCGAGAAGCTGAAGAAGGCGGCGGGCTCCGCGATCCCGCTCGACGAGGAGATCGAGGTCGAGATCCGTGGCCGCGATTCGCTGACGGGCCTTCCGCGCCGCGCGATCCTCACTTCGATCGACGTCCGCGATGCGCTGTCGGAACCGGTCCGCAAGATCGTCGAGGCGATCAAGTCCGTGCTCGAGCGGACCCCACCCGAACTCGCGGCGGACCTCGTGCAGACCGGCATCACGATGTGTGGTGGCGGCAGTCTGCTGCGGGGCCTGCCCGAACTCATCGAACGCGAGACCGAGCTGCCGACGCGCGTGGCCGCGAACCCGCTGGAGTCGGTGGCACGCGGCACGGGGATCTTCCTCGAACACCTCGACCTGTATTCGCAGTTCCTCGAGGGCGGCGACGATCTCGGGTGAGCCCGACCGGTCGTCCGCCGCTCGCGGCCGCTTCGACTGAGTCGGCGCGGCCGGAGGTTCGTCTGCGCGCTGCCGACCGATGATGAGCCGCGCCCGTCGCAACCCGAGCTTCGGCCAGTCTGCCGCCGCGGCACAGGGGCGGCAGGTCTTCCCCGTTGCGCTCTACGCGAGTCTGCTCGCGGCGGTTCTCGCGCTCGTGCAGCCCGCGGCTCTGCGAGCGGTGGAGTCGGCGTGTGCGACGCTGCAGGTCCTGCCGCTCCGGGCACAGGGTCTGCTTTCCGGCCGTGTGGCCCGTGCGGCGGACGACGCCGAGGTGCAGCGCATCGACGGCGCGATGCGCGCCGTCGACGCACTCCGTGCGCGCCGCCTCGCCGCGGCGCGCCGAAGGCCGGCCGGGGTGCCGCTCGGCTTCGTGGGCTGGTCGGTCCCCGTGCAGAGTCGCGGCGTCGAGCGCGGGCGTGCGGGGGCGAGTGAACTGCGTCTGGCGCTGCCTCGGTCCGCGCTGCCCGCTGGCACCGCGCCCTGGGTCACCGTCGGGGACGTGCTCATCGGGTTCCTCGCGCCCCGCGACGAGGCGGCCGATGGGGAGGACGCCGCGGCGTGCGTGCGCCTTCTCCATGCGGCGGAGCGGGGCGTGCTCCCGCGTCGCGTCCCCGCGTGGATCGCCGCCGACGACGGACCGCTCCCCGTCGTCGTCGAGCCGGCGTCCTCGATCGATGCGCATCCGTTGCGCTGCGTGCTGCCTGCCGATCCCTACCGCGCAGCGACGATCGGCGCCGGTGAGCCGGAGGTGATGACCTCGGGACTCGTCGATGATCCGCTCGGACCGCTGCCGAGGGGGCTCAGGATCGGCAAGCTGCGCGTCGAGGGCTACCGCGATGCGGCCGGGCACGTCGTGCCGGTCGGGCTCTTCGTCGAACCAGCCAGCCCGCCCGCGTCGATCCACTCCGTCGTCCTGTGGGTGCCGGGGGAACGCGCGGCGGGCCCGGCGCCGGTCTCCCGGCCGCTCGCGGACGGCACGCTGTTCACCGCGCGCTCGTCGCGCCTGCCGGTGGCGTCGTCGGTCCGCGTGCGCTGGTTCGTGACGACGGAAGTGCTCGCGGATGCCTGGCTTCGCGAGGGCGCGGCGTTGGTCCACGGTGAGCGCCTCGTCGGCGTGCTGGCGACGGCCGGTTTGGGCTACGGGGTCGTCGCGCCGTTCGGCCAGCCCGGGCGTTCGTGGCCGGTCACGCTGCTGCCCGGGGACGGCGGGCCGCCGATCGACCGGACGGCGCGCGCCCTGCGCCGGGAGGGGACGAACGTCGTGCTCGCTCTGGACGGGCCCGCACCCGGTGCGCGGCAGGGGCTCGCGTTCACCGGGGCGTCGATCCCCGACGTGCCGGCGGGGCTGTTCCTCGGGGCCTACGTCGCGAGCGACACGGCAGACGGCCCGGTCCTCGACATCGACCACGTCACCCCGGAGGACGAGTCGGCGCTCGCGATCTTCCGTCACGCCGAGAGGGAGGGCGAAGCACGATGATCGGCTGGTTCCTCTGGTTCTTCCTCGCGCCCTACCTCTTCCTCGTCGAGGGGCTGCTGGCCGGCGCGCTGCCGTTCCGCATCGACCTTGCCGCGGCCGTCTGCCTGCTCGCGGCCCTGTTCGTGAGGACCGGGGCCGTGCCGGGCTTCCTGCTCTGCGCGGCGCTGGGGCGAGCGCTCCTGGAGGACGGGGACACGGCGGTCCACTTCCTGTCGATGGGCATCCCGGTTGCGGTCCTGCTCCCGGCCCGCCTGGCGTTCGTCGAGCGGTCCTGGACGATCCAGGTGCTCTGCGCGGCGTTCCTGGCGCTGACGATGGGGCCGGTCGCGTCCTTCTTCGCGGAGCTGTCGCGTCAGCCGGTCGACGTGGCTGCGGCCGGGAGCTGGTCGGCCGTGCTGGTCACGGCGCTCCTCGCGCCCGCCGCGGCGGGTGCGCTGCGGATTCTGCCGCCGTTCGGCCTGTTCGCGGAGCGGCGCGCATGAGCAGGGACCGCATCCGGCGCATCGCGTGGGTCTTCGGGCTTGCCGCCGTCGTGCTCGTCGGTTGGTTGTTCCGACTCCAGGTCACGCAGCACGACTTCTGGCTGGAGCGGAGCTACCGGAATCGTTGGGCCTTCAAGGATGTGCCGACGCGACGGGGTGACATTGCGGACCGTCATGGGGTTCCGCTCGCGTTCGACGCGCCGGGCTTCGATCTCGAGCTGACCTACCGGACGTTCCGTCGGCAGCACCCGGTCGGACTGGTCCTGCATGCAGCGAGCCTCGCGGACCAGGGACGGACGGGGATCAGCCAGCTCCGCTACGCCGATGCCCGCGCGCCTGCGAGGGCCCTCGACGCCATCCTGTCCCTGCCTGTGCGATGGCTCCGCGGGGGGGCGGCATGGCCGCGCGCTGCCGAGCTCCCGGGCTACGCCATCGAGGATCGGCCTGGGGACGCGGTCGCGCGCGACGTGCGCATCCAGGCGGTGGCCGCGCTCGCGAGTCTGGCCGATGTCTCGCGCTCGCGGCTTGCAACCCTCGTCCTGCGCGCCGTCCAGGACCCCGAGGTCGATGGCTCGATCTTCGATGTCGCGCGGGCGGCCGCCGCGGGAGAGCCCCTCCTCCGCGCTCTCGACGGCGATGCCGCGACCGTGCGCGCCCGCCTCGACGCGACGCTCGGCGCGCGCCTCCAGGATCTCCGGGCCCTGGACGATCGGCTCCTCGTCCGCACCGGCGCGTCGGCTGACGCATCGCTGTTCGCCCGCCTCGACGAAGCGTTCGTCGACCACACCGTCTGGCGGCAGCTCGCCGAGCGCAGCGAGGCCGAAGCCGCCGTGCTGATGCGCTCGAGCTTCTGGCGGTTCCTCGCCGAGCAGGGTCGCACGTGGGGGACTTGGCAGGAGTGGGCGGACTGGCCGGCCGCCGATCGCGCGGCGCTGATCGCCCGCTTCCACGAAGAGCGGGTGGCGCGTGAGGAGGCGAGGGCCGCGGCGCGCAGCGGGATCGACCTCTACTTCGATCCACTCCGGGGCGGTGCGGGGGACGAACCGCTGTTCGCAGAGCTGCCCGAGTCGCTGGAACTCCCGCGGTTCCGGGACGAGGAGCGCCCGGTCCGCGTGCGCGCGCGGATCCCGCACGACGTGGCGGTGTGGGTTGCGCTCCTCGAGGAGCGGCATCCGGGCCTCTCGCTGCGCCCCGCGGTGCGCCGGGAGCACGGTGTCCTGCCGGGGCGGGATGACCTCGCGAGTCTGGCCGGTCTCATCGGCTCTGTCGGTCTCTACAGCCCCGAAGGACGCTCGCCGGAGTACGACGCGGTCCGCCTGATCGCTGGTGAAGACGAGTTCGCTCGGCTCGACGTCGATCTCCCGGGCGCGTTCGAGGGCGTCGTCCGGCAGTCGGCGGCAAACGCGATGCGGTGGCACCTGGCCGTCTTCGGCCGTCTGGGACGGACGGGGATCGAGGCGGCTCTGGACGACGTGCTGAGCGGGCGTCCTGGGCTGCGCTTCGTCGAGCAGGACAAGCGCGCGCGTGAGACGCAGATGTTCGATCGCCTCGACGTCTCACCGGGGCGAGATGTCACCACCACGATCGACGTCCGTCTCCAGCGGCTCGCCGAGGAAGCGCTCGGTGTGCCCGGGCCCGACTCCGAACGCGCGCTCGCGCTGCTCGATCCCGAGACCGGCGACGTCCTCGCCCTGGTAGGGAGGCGGCATCGTCTCGGCGGCCCCGGCCAGCCAGCCGAGGAGGGCTGGACGATCGGCGCGATGCCGGTGGCTTGGAGCCCGTACGTGGGATCGGTCGCGAAGCCGCTCGTGGCGCTCGAGTACTTGCGCTCGGTGCGGGAAGGCGCGGCGGATGCGGCCGCACCCTTGATCGATCCGTCGTCCTTCCCCGCGTGCGAAGGGACGTGGCGACCCGACGAAGCGATCCCGTACCGGGGTCGCCCCCAGTACTGCGGGGCAGCGGGCGAGCGTCACGATCACGGGGCCGACGCGCGTTCGACCGCCGACGCGATCGCCGAGTCGTGCAACATCTACTTCTTCGAGGCGGCGAGTCGACTGGGTCCCGCGGGACTGCTCCGCGCGTATGCCCGCTTCGGCTGGCACCCTGGCGACGACGTCTCGGGCATCGCGGACGGGACCTACCAGGACCGGCTCGACGGCATGGTCCGTCTCTACGGCGGAGGGCCCCACGTGGAGGTCGACAGCGCGTTCCCGGTTCCCAAGAAGGGGATCGGCTACGGCCTCGCAGTCTGGCCGGTCTTCGTCGCGCGTGCCTACGCCGGGATCGCGACCGGTGCGCTGCCGCGCCTCCGGGTCGTCCGTGACGTGCCTGCGGTCGTCACGCGGATGCCCTACACCGACGAGGAGCTGGCGGTCGTCCGCGAAGGGCTCGCGCTCTGCGTGCGTTCGGGCACGGCGCGTCGTCAGCTGTCAGGCTTCGCCGAACGGTTGCGCGCGGCCCACGGTGCCGTCCTGGTCGGCAAGACCGGGACGGCCGAAGTGCTGTCCGCCGCGCGCGATCCGCGCGGGGAGGGCCTGAACAACGCATGGTTCGCGGGCTACGTCGCCGACGAGCAGCGCCCGCGACTCGCGTTCGCGGCCGTGGTCTACCGCACCGAGGACAGCGGTGGGCTCGCGGCCGCGCCGCTCGTCCAGCGCCTCCTCGAAGGGATCGCGTCGGACCCGGTGTTGGCAGCCGAGTACCTCCGGGGAGAACGCCCGTGAGCGTCGGCAAGGTCCTCCGCCACATCGACTGGTGGGTGGTCCTCCTGATCGCCACGATCAGCGCGGTCGGCGTGCTCTTCGTCCACTCGGCGACCTACGGCTCGGAGCTGGAAGCGCTGGCACGGAAGCAGGTCCTGTTCCTGTGTGCGGGAACGGTGCTCGGCGCGGTCGTCGTCTTCGTGCCCTACGCGCGGTTCCTGCGCGGTGCCTGGGCGGTCTACGTGCTCGCCGTGCTCGCGCTCGTCGGCCTGTTCTTCTTCGGCTCGGTCCTGAACGGGGCGCGGCGCTGGTATCGGATGCCCGGGCTCGGCTTCGCGTTGCAGCCCAGCGAGTTCGCGAAGCTCGCGGTCGTGCTGGCGCTGGCCGCGTGGTACCGGTTCCGCGACAAGGCGGGGCTCGTCGAGGGGCTCCTCGTGCCGATCGGGATCACGGCGCTGCCCGTCGGGCTCGTCTTCCTGCAGCCGGACTTCGGCAGCTCGCTGACCTTCTGGCCGATCCTGTTCGCGGTGTCCTACGCAGCGGGGGTCCCGGGGCGGCGGCTGTGTGCCTTCGCGGCCACCGGGATGGCGCTGCTGATCGTCGCCTGGTCCACGGCGCTCGCCGAGTACCAGAAGACGAGAGTCCGTGTCTGGTTCGATCACCTCGGCTGGGATCGCACGGCGGTGGAGGGGGACCCTGCGGTGCGGGAGATGCTGCTCGGCGACGCCTACCAACCGTGGCAGGCGCTGATCGCGATCGGGTCGGGTGGCATCCAGGGGTATGGCTACCTGCAGGGGCCCCAGAGTCGCTTCGACTTCCTTCCCTACCGCTACGGGGACTACATCTTCGCGGTGCTGGCCGAGGAGGTCGGCTTGATCGGCTCGGTCGGTCTGATCGCGCTCTACCTGCTGCTCGTGCTGGGCCTCTTCCGCATCGCGGCGCGGACGCGGGAGCGGTTCGGGCGGCTCGTCGTGGTCGGCGTGGCCGCGTGGCTGGGAGCGCAGGCGTTCCTGCACATCGCGGTCTGCGCGTGGATGCTCCCAGCGACCGGGCTGCCGCTGCCTCTCGTGAGCCAGGGAGGAAGCGTCACCGTCGCTGCTGTCCTGGGGCTTGCCGTGGCCCTCGGCGTCGGCGCACGGCCCGAGCCCGTGCTCGGAGCCGACGGCTATTCGTGACCCTCGGCGCGCCCCGCCCCGGATCAGCTCTCGCGGAAGAACGGGTCCGGCAGCGACGGGTCGCGGAGCTTGGCAGCCGCGCCAGCACCCGACACCGGCAGCCCCGTTGGGTCGAGCAGGCCGAGTTGGACGAGGACGTTGGCTTGGTCCCAGTGGATGTGTTCGTGGGTGACCTTGTCGTTCGCGATGCCGACGACGACCACGAAGGCGACCTCGACGAACTTCCCCGTCGGTTCGACGCCCGGGAGCATCCAGTCGATCTTGTGCGTGTGCGTGAAGGAGATGATCAGCTCATCGACGAGACGCTCGGGGCTGTAGGTCCGCGAGATGGTCTCGAACTTCACGTCCGGCGGGAAGAACTGGCCGATCAGCCGGTTCGCGTAGAACTGCCGGACGCCCTCGGGGCCCTTCCCACCGACCATCGTCGGGACGTTCACGAGGTGGGGCTCGGGAGCCATCGTGGCGAGCGTGTCGTCGAGGTCGCCCGCGAGCTCGGCGTCCATGTGGGCGCCGAAGATCGCATCGATCTTCTGCTTCAGTTCGTCTTGGGTCATGGGTGCACCGCGGGGTCGCGCTGTGGAGGGAGAGGAGACGCACGCGCACAGCGCCAGGAGCGCTGGGAAGACGGCGAGGACGGAGGAACGTCCAGACATGCCGCCACGCTACTCGCAGACCCGGTCAGGGTCTGCCGGGCGCCCGCAATCCCGCGGTGGGGGAAGGGATCAGCCCCCGGACTTCTGCGTCTGGTGAGCGCGCTTCTGGAAGGCTTCGTGCAGGCGCCGATACCGCGCCGGCACTTCTGGAGCGCCTGCCCGCTGGTATTGGGGCGGCACGTACTTCTGCAGTGATCCCCACCCTTCCGCACCATCTTGGCGCTCGACGCGCTCCGAGCCGCCTTCGGCAGCGGACCCTGTCTGCGTGTTCTGGCCTTCGCGTTGCGGGTCGTTCCCCGGGGAGTCGGCCCGCCCCGGCTGCTCCTGGGGTTGGTCTTGCTGGCCCTGCGGTTGTCCCTGCTGCTGCCCCTGCTCCTGGCCAGGCTGCTGGGCGAGGTCGGGGGTCTGGTTCTCGCGGCGGTTGCCCGGCTGCCCCTGCTGCGGGGACTGCTGTCCTTGCTGTTGCTGCCCCTGCTGACCCTGCTGACCGCTCTGCTGTTGCTGCGGATCCTGGTCCGAGGGCGGCTGCTGGCTCTGGCTCTGGCTCTGCTGGGCCATCTTCTCGAGCTCTTCGATCAGGTCGTCGATGCCCTGCACGACCTTGCCCTGGGACTGGCGGGTGCCGTCGATGAGCTCGCGGATCTTCGATCCCGCCTCCGTGCGACTGCCTCCCGCGCGGCTCGACTCGCGCAGCAGGCGGTCGATCTCGGACATCTCCTTCTCGATGGTCTCGGCGATCTTGCGGACGGCTTCGCCGGGGTCGATCTGGGCGTTCGCGGACGGCGTCACCGTCACGAATACGAGGCCGGCGAGGCAGAGTCGGGTGAAGTGGCTCATCGTCCGCGTCCCTCCTGGGGGTCTTGTTCCATCCCTTCGCCGCCGGCGCCGCCGAGGGCCTCCTCCAGCTGGGCCTTCAGCTGCTGGAAGATCGAGGTCAGGGCATTGTGCTGGTGGGAGAGGCGTTCGGCCATCGCCCCCTCGACCTCGGTGATCCCGTCCGCGCCGATCGCCTGGATCAGGCGCTCGAACTCGGCGGTGCGCTCACCCATCTCCGCTTCCATCCGGCGGAGCATCAGCAGCTCGGAGATGATCGGCACGAGGCGCTCACGCTGCGGTCCGAACTGGTTCTCGGACTGCTGCTCGCCCTGCTGTTGCTCCTGCTCTTGCTGCTGCTCCCGCTGCCGCTGCTCGCGGCGCCGCTGGCGCTCGTTCTCCAGCGCCTCCAGCAGCTGCTCGGTGCGCTCCTCGACCTCGCGCTGCAGCAGCGTCGTGAACTCGCCCGCGTCGGGCTCCCGACCGGCGAGGCGGGAGGCCACGTCCTCGAGGTCGCGCTCGTTGCTCAGGAGCACGTGGGTGAAGACGAGCGTGCCCTCTTCGGCGAGGGCCTCGCGGACGTAGCGGATCTTGGCGATCAGCTCGCGCTCCGTCTCGCCGAGCTGGTTGAGCGCGCGCCGCATCGGGCGGGTCATGCGCGCCCCGTCGGCGAGCTCGGAACCGGCCTGGGACGTGGCCTCGGTCACGGGTCGCTGGGCCTCGAGGAACTGCTCGAGCTCCTCACCGATCCGGAACAGCAGCTCTTCCTGACGGAGGTCCTGGTAGCGGTCGCGCTCGCGCTCGAGTTCCTGCTGAGCCTGCTCGAGCTGCTCGCGCGCCTCCTGCTGCTGCTCAGCCGCTTCCTCGACGTCTCCCCTGCGCAGGGATTCCTCGGCTTGCTGGGCGGCCTGTTGGGCGCGTTGGAGCGCCTGCTGGGCGCGCTGGTTCTCGCGCTCCTGCATCATCTCTGCGAGGCGGATGATGTCCTCGCGGAGCTGCTCCTGCTGCTCGGCGATCTCGGCAAGGTCGTCGCGCTGTTCCTCGGTCAGCGGGCGATTCTGGGCCAGCTCCTCCCCGGCACGCTCCATCGCTTCCGCCGCGCGCTGCTGCTGGTTGGCGGCGTTCGCCTGCTGCCCGGACTGCAGCGCCTGCTCGGCGGCCTGCATGGCCTGATCGGCACGCTGCATCGCCTCCGCGGCGGCTTCGGCCTGCGCCTCGCTGATCTCGCCCTGCGATGCAGCGCGGCCCATCTGCTCGGCCGCGCTGCGGGCGCGTTCGGCGAGCTCCTGGTTGCGCGCCTGTGCTGCCTCGAGCGCGCGTTCGCGCCCCTCGTTGCTGTCCCGGAGCGCCTGCTCGAGCGTGGCCTGCGCGGTCTCGAGAGCTGCGCGTGCAGCCTGTGCCTGCTCGGCCGTGGCCTCCCGGCCCGCCGGGTCGGACTCCTGCGCGGCGCGCGCGGCCTGGTCGGCGGCCTCGCGGAGCGCTTGCCCGGCGGCGGACAGCGCCTGCGCGGCTTCCGCCTCGGGCGGCTGCTCGCCGGGCTGCTCTCCGCTGGCCCGCTCGTTGCGCGCCGCGGCTTCCAACCCGCGGCTCGTGCGCTGGGCCTCGTCGGCCATGCGCTCGGCCTGCGTGGCCGCGTCCGGGTTCTCGGTCTGGAACGCGCGCCTCGCTTCGGCTGCGCTGCGTGCGGCGCGGGCAGCTTCACTGCGGGCCCGCGCGGCGTCCTCCGAGCGGGCCGCCTCGGCGGCCTGTTGCATGGCTTCGGCCGCGCGCTGGGCGGCTTCGGTGCTCGGCTTGTCGGCGGTGGTCGCGTCGTCCTTCAGCTGGGCGGCCAGCTGCGCGGCGTCCGACGCGAGCCGCTCCTGGGCCTTCGCGGCACGCTCCCCGGTCGCCTCGGCGAGGGCGCGCGCCGCTTCCGCCACGCGGTCTGCCGCGGTTCCGAGCTGCTCACGGGCGGCCGCGGCGGCCTCCGAGCTGCCGTCGGGTGTCGGGGCTTCGGCGATCTCCTTCGCCAACGCCTCCAGCTGGGCGCGCTCGGCGAGTCCCTCGCGCGTGTCGGGGTTGGCCCCGCGTGCGGCCTCGTTGAGCGCGGCGAGGACGCGGTCCCGCTGGTCTGCGGTGCGCGCGTCGTCCCGGGCGTCGGTGGCCTGCCGAAGGGCCTCTGCGTCGCGGGCGAGGGCCTCGAACTCGGCGCGCCGGTTCTGGTCGGCCTGGACCTGCTCCTGGCCGGCGCGGAGCTCTCCCATCTGGAAGGCCTGCTCCCGAGACGCGCTGCGACCGCCCTGTTCGGCTTCGAGCTGGCGTTCCAGACGGGTCTGGTCGTTCAGGAGTTCGCGGACGCGGTCGAGGGCCGCCTCTAGCGTCGGGCGGCGGACACCCGCCTGGCGCAGGTTCTCTTCCGCCTCCCGTCGAGCCTCGCGTGACAGTTCGCCGAGGGTCTCCCGCAGCTCGCGTTCGGCCGCGTTGGCCACGCCCTCGGTCACGCGCTCGACCGCCTGCTGGAGCTCTGCCTGACGGCGGGCCAGCTCACTGGCGTCCTTGGCCAGCTCCCCGGCCTTCTTCATCTCTTCCTCGAGCGACTCCGCGGTGGGGCGCTGGAGCAGGATCGAAAGCAGCTGCTCGAGATCGCCGACGACCTCCGACTGCTTCCGGACCGCTTCGGCAAGAGCGCCCGCATCGAGGCTGTTGCGGACCGACGCCACGTCGTCGAGAACGCCGCTGTCGGCCAGGTGCTCGAGACCGAGCTTGAGCAGGCGTACCTTCTCGGCATCACCCTCGCGCTCGTAGCGGGCGAGGAGGCTCTGCATCAGGCCGCGGAGACGCTCCGCCTTGCGCAGCACTTCGCCCTGGTCCCGCTGCACCCGCGCGGGGTCCTGCTGGGCGATCGCCTCGGAGGGGCTCGCCCCGACCCAGAGGCCGGTGAGCAGGAGGAAGGGTTGGAGTCTCATCGCTTGTCTCCGTCCGGAGCACCGAGGGTCCGCGTGCGGTATTCGATGTCGCGCTGGGCATCGCGCAGCGCGCGCGCCTGCTGGACGACGTCCTGGAACTCGTTCCACTCGTCGAGTTGGCCCAGCAGGAGCTCGAGGTCGTTGAGGATGCGGGTCTGTCGGATACCCACTTCGGCAAGGAGCTCGCCCAGTCGACCTTGGCTCCCTGCCACCGAAGCCTCGTCGAGCGCCTGCATCGCGTCCTGACCATCCGCCTCGACGATCCGATCGGTGCGCAGGACCATGTCGAGGATCGGGTCCAGGGACTGTTCCATCGGACCGATCCGTCCCTCGGCCTGGTCGCGCCCCAGCTGTCGGTAGAAGCCGGGGTCGAACGCCACCGCGTCCGCTCGCGCCCGGTGCCAATCCAGGTAGGCCTGCTCGACGCGCGGAGCTTGGGTCGAGTCCGAACCCTCCAGCCCGTTGAACAAGTGGACGTCGTAGGCCTGCATCAGATCGTCACGGATCCGACGCAGCGTCTGCACGACGCGGGCCTGCCCGACCTGCTGGGTGACGAGTCTCGGGTCGCGGCCGTTCCGCGGATCCGGAAGCTCCTCGAGAAGGCCCTCGAGGGCGTTCGACTGCGTGCGCTGCTGATCCAGCGCGCGTTCGACCTGGTCGCGGACGCGTCGGAAGTGGCCGGCAATCCGCCGGGCGAGGTCGGCCGCATCGACGACGTAGACCTGGCGTCGAGCGAGCTCGGTGCGGTTCTGCTCCGGTTCCCTGTTGTCGACCAGCGCGAACCCGAGCGCGACGGTGTCGCCCTGGCGCGGGCCTTCGCCAGGCTCGAGCGCGTCGACATCGAGCAGCACGGTGGTCACCGTGCTGCGCGTGTCGCCGTCTCGATCGCGGGCGTACAGGAGGATCTCGGACGCGTTCTCGGCGCGGGCGGTCGAGGCTTCCACGGTCACGCGGGCGAGGCCGAAGTCGTCCTTGGCCTCGATGCGCACCGGCAGGCGGCCGGTCGGAAGCACGACCTGGACATCGTCACTCGCCGGCAGAAGCACGCGTCCGACGGGCCCATGGTCTTCCA
>JBEAPQ010000153.1:0-2848 GCA_041164325.1 Planctomycetota bacterium
CTCTACGGCTTCGGCCTGGCCGAGGAGCGCCTCGGCCGGGCGTTGGCCGACCGCAGGGATCGCGCGCTGATCGCGACGAAGTGCTGCCGCGACGGCTTCACCGAGTTCGACTTCTCGGCGGCCCGGGTCACCGCGTCCGTCGACGAGTCGCTGCGCCGGCTCGGGACGGACCACATCGACGTCTTCCAGATCCACGACGTCGAGTTCGGCGACATGCGCCAGGTGCTGGAGGAGGCCGTGCCCGCCGCGATGGCGCTGAAGGAGACCGGCAAGGTCCGCTTCGTCGGCATCACCGGGCTGCCTGTCCGGCACCTGCGCCGCCTCGCCGCGCAGTGCGAGATCGACACCCTGCTGAGCTGGGCGCACCTCAACCTCGTCGAGGACGAGCTCGTGACCGAGCTCTGGCCCTTGGCGGAGGAGCGCGGCTTCGGCCTGATGAGCGCGTCCCCGCTGATCCAGGGCCTGCTGACCGAGCGTGCACTCCCGGAATGGCACCGCAGCCCGGCACCGCTCCGCGCCGCGATTCCCGCGATGGCTGCGGCGTGCCGTGACGCCGGGACCGACCTCGCGTCGGTCGCCGTGCGCTGGGCCGTCGAACACCCGGCACCCGCCACGACGATCGTCGGCATCGCCGGCGTCGAGGACCTGGAGCGCAATCTCCGAGCGCTCGATCAACCGATTCCGGAAGGACTGCTCGAGGCCCTCGCGGCGCTCGCAGCACCCGTCAAGAACATGATGTGGTTCGAGGGTCGACCCGAGAACAACATCCCCCCGAGCGACCCAGACCAACACGTCCCCACGTCTCCCGAGCACACGCACGGCTGAACGCCGCCTGCGCAGCACCCTCCCTCCGCTTCCGCCCGCCCTCCCATGCAAGTCCAAGCTCTTCGTCTCAACGGCTCCGAGCGCATCGACCCGCTCGACCCCAAGGGTCCACTGACCCGCAACATCGCGGTCGAGACCGTCGAGGTCGGCGACCCGGGACCCGGCGAGTTCCTCGTCGAGCCGCTCTACGTCGGCGTCTGCGGATCGGACAACAGCGCGTGCCTCGGCAAGCCGAACTTCTCGTGGGTCGAGCGCCCGCGCACGATCGGCCACGAGTGCAGCGCGCGCATCGTTGCGTTCGGAGAGGGCGCCGAGGGCTTCGGCGGGCTGAAGATCGGCGACGTCGTCACCCCGATCCCGCAGCGCGGCTGCGGCGATTCCCGCTGCCGCGGCTGCCGGCGCGGCCGTTGGAACTACTGCCCGCGGAAGCGCATCCTCGGCTTCCACCGCGACGGCGCGCTCGCCGAGCGGATGGTGCTCGAGGCCGACCGCTGCGTGCCGCTGCGCGCCGGCCTGACCCCGCTCCAGGGAGCGATCGTCGAGCCGCTGTCGGTCGTCGCCCAGGGTCTGCTCCGCAAGGCGACGATCCGCCCCGGCATGGACGTCGTCGTCACCGGATGCGGGATCATGGGCCTGATGGCCGCCGAGCTGGCCAAGGCGGCCGGCGCCCGCGTCGCGATCACCGGCATCGAGCGCGACCGGGACGTGCGCCTCAAGCTCGCCGCCGAGCGCGGCTTCACGCCGATCGTCGTGTCTGCCGATGAGCCGCTCCACGAGAAGCTCCGCGCAGGCGTCGAGGCGCTCGACGGCACGCGCTTCGGCTCGGACTTCGACAACGGCCTCGTCGACATGCTCGTCGAGTGCTCGGGAGCTCCTCCGGCGCTCGGCTCCGCGGGCCTCTCGGTCCAGCCAGAAGGCACGATCTGCGTGATCGCGACCTACCCGGGCAACCCGTCGTTCGAGGCGACGTCGTTCACCCGGACCGGGCAGACGATGGTCGGCGTCATGGGCTCGAGCCGTGAGGACTTCGAGAACGCCCAGCTCCTGATCGAGCGCGGCATCTTCCCCGCGGATCCCTACGCGCAGATCTATCCGTTCACGTCGCTGATGGACGCGATGGACGACTCGATCGCCGCTCGGACCACCAAGGCCATCCTCGAGGTCCACGCATCTTGACGCGTCGCATCCTGGTGACCGGCGGAACCGGCTGCATCGGCTCCGCCACGGTGCGCGCGCTGTTCGCGGGCGGCGCCGACGAGATCGTCGTCACGTCGAGCACCGGCCGCCCGGGCTCCCTCAACCTCTGGCTGGACCCCACGCAGGAGCCCCGGCTGAGGCTCACGACGCTCGACGTCGGCGAATCCGCCGACGTCGAGCGCGTCGTGTCCGAAGTCCGTCCGACCCACGTCGTCCACCTGGGCGCCCTGCAGACCCCGGACTGCGACGCACACCCCGAGCGCGGCATGCGCGTCAACGTCGGCGGCACCCTGCACCTGCTGGCCGCCGCCGAGAAGCTCGGCACCGTCGAACGGTTCACGTTCGCGAGCTCCGCCGCCGTCTACGGCCTCCGGAGCGAATACCCGGGCGCAACCGTCCGCGAGACGGACGCGCTGACGCCGCCCAATCTCTACGGCGCGTGGAAGCTGGCGAGCGAGCAGCTTTGCCGCCAGTTCGCGGGCCGCACCGGCATCCCGACCGTCAGCCTCCGCCTCAACACGACTTACGGTCCGGGTCGCGACCGCGGCAAGACGTCCGCGGTCACGCGCGCGATGAAGGAGGTGGCTGCCGCGGCGGTCCACGGCGACACGGTGCGGTTCCGCATGCCGTACGGCGGCCGCGAGAACTACCACTACGTCGAGGACGTCGCTGCCCAGTTCGCGGCGGTCACCCTCGACGCGTTCGACGGCTACGCCGCCTTCAACATCCGCGGGGAGACCATCCCGGTCACCGAGTTCCTCGACCGCATCGCGATGGCCGCAGGCGCCCACGGTGTGGTCGCGGACCTCGCCATCGAGTCCGACGC
>JBEAPQ010000154.1:0-2728 GCA_041164325.1 Planctomycetota bacterium
ATGCCGTTCTCCTGGCGGGCGTTCTCGGGGCGGCCGACCGTGTAGTACTGCGGCTCGCGGTTGCCCCAGCCCCAGTTGCCGACGTCGTAGGTCCAGCGCGTCGGGTTGGGCACGCCGCGGCCGTCGAACTCGTCGGACCAGACCAGGACCCACTCGTCACCCTGCGTGCGCTGGACGAGCGTCGTCGGCGTCATCTGGTGCCGGACCATCCGCGCGAAGCGCAGGCTCTTGACCGTCGTCGCGCCGCCGCCGAGGTGGAGCCGCATCCGGTGCACGCCGACGTCGAGCGGCGAGCCGTCGCGCGCGACGCGTCCGCCGCCCGCCGGCAGCGTCATCGGACCCGTCACGTCGTAGCTGCGGCCGTCCGGGTTCTCGACGTAGTCCTCGACCCAGGCCGTGCCGTTCTCGGGGCCTTCCGTCGTCTCGAGCTCGCAGCGGTAGCGGCCGTTGGTGTCGACGCGGAGCTCGAACTCGATCCAGCCGGCGTCGCCTTCGAAGCGGACGCCGTTCTTGGTGGCCTTGAGCGGCGCCGTCGACGGGGCGTCGGCGGCCAGCGTGACGGCGAGGATCTCGACCTCGTCCGGCATCGGCTTGCCGACGAGCGGGATCGCCTGGGACGGAGCCGCGGCCGCGAGGGCGCCGAGGGCCGACAGCGTCGCTGCGAGCAGTGGGGTGCGGAGCATCGGGTGGGAGGAGGCGGGGTGAGGGGTTCTTGGGGGGGCGGTCAGGAACCGATCAGTTCGGATTCGAGCTCTTCGAGCGTGCGGCCCTTCGTCTCGGGGATGACGAAGAGGCTGAACAGCAGTGCGAGCGCTGCGAACACGCCGAAGACCAGGAAGACGAGGCCAGGGCCGAGCGTGTCGAGGCCCAGCGGGAAGACCTGCTGGACGCCGAACGACACGAAGGAGTTGAAGAAGCCGGCCGCCGAGATCGCGAGGCCGCGGACGCGGAGCGGGAAGATCTCGGAGAACATCGCCCACATCACCGGGCCCAGCGAGATCGCGAACGCCGCGATGTAGGCGAGGATCGCGATCAGGACCAGCGTGCCGTCGAGGTGGAGGCTCGCCTTGGCGAGGTCCTGGGCGCGCGGCGTGAAGACGGTGGCGACATCGAGGCCGGCGTTGGCCGCGGCGTCGCGCGCGGCGGCCAGGAAGACCGGTTCGCCGTCGTGTGCGACGCCGACCAGCGGCTGGAGCGCGGCCGCGAGCTCGGGCGCGAAGCCGTCGCCGAGCACTTCGGTCGCCTGGGCACCCGGCTCACCGATCCGGTATTCGGCCGTGCTGAACGCCCACGCGTTGGTCAGGAGCGCGAGCGTCATCACCGACGTGCCGAGGATCAGCAGCGGGCGGCGACCCAGCCGGTCGATCAGCCGCATCGCGATCAGCGTGAACACGACGTTGACGATGCCGACCCAGATCGCCTGCTCGAGCGCGACGTCCCGCGACGCGCCGGTCATCCCGAAGATGGTCGTCGAGTAGTAGAAGATCGCGTTGATCCCGGTGATCTGCTGGAAGAACCCGAGGCCGAGCCCGATCACCATCACGCGGCGCATCCGCGGCGCGAGCAGCTCGCGCGCCTGCGGCTTCCCGTGCTGGGCGGCGGCGGCGACGCTGTACTGGACCTCGGTCAGCGCGGCACCGGCCCGGCTCTCGCCGACCGCCCGCGCGAGGACCGTCAGCGCCTCGTCGTTGCGGCCGGTGGCCGCGAGCCAGCGCGGGCTGCGCGGCACGAGCAGCAGCAGGAAGAAGTAGGCCGCGGCGGGGATCGCCTCGACGCCGAGCATGTAGCGCCAGGCTTCTTCCGTGCCTTCGAGGCTCTTGTTGAGGAAGTAGTTCGAGAAGAACGCGGCCGAGAAGCCGAGGACGATGTTGAGCTGGTTGAACGAGACCAGCCGTCCGCGCCGCTCCGGGGGCGCGAGCTCGGCGATGTAGATCGGCGCGATCAGGAGCGCCCCGCCGACGCCGAGCCCGCCGATGATCCGCGCCCAGACCAGCATCTGGTAGCTGGTCGCGAGCGCGCTCGCGACCGCGGACACCGTGAACAGGAGCGCCGTCCACAGCAGGATCGTCCGACGGCCGAACCGATCGGCGAGTGGCCCCGCAACGGCCATGGCGAGGGTCGCGCCGAGCGTCAGGCACGCGACCGCCCATCCGATCTCACTGGCCTCGAGTCCGAACTGCTCGCGCACCGGGTCGACGACGCCGGAGATGACCGCGCTGTCGAAGCCCATCAGGAAGCCCCCGAGCGCCACGACGAGTGACACCAAGAGCGTGAAGGAGTTGGACTTGCGATCGTTCATTGCGGTCCGGGGCAAGGGGATCTTCGCGCTCCACACGACCCGGTGGAACCGGGCAGAAACGCGCGGACATCGGTCGAACGGCGACGGAGCACCATGCCACGCCGATGCCCGTTCGTGCGTTACAGCAATGTGTCGCGCATTACGCACACGTTGCCTGGGAGCGGCGTAGATTGGTTTCGAGCGCGGTGGTCCGGGCTTCGCCAGCCCCGGGCCGACGGGCTCACGCAAGGGTTACATCTCTGAAATCCTTGTGCCTCGATCGTCGCGCGCGTCGTAGTTCGTTGCCTTCGCCGATGTGGCATCCGGCTGCATCGGTCTGCGAACAGACGCGCCGGCGACCGCTCTTCCCTGCATCCGGAAGGCCGGACGTCACCGCGGCGGAGCCGCACTCACATCCGCGTTCCGCGATCACACCTCTCTCCCCCCGAC
>JBEAPQ010000155.1:0-2643 GCA_041164325.1 Planctomycetota bacterium
GGCCAGTGCTCGGTCCGCACTGGAATCGGTTTCCTCGATCACATGATCGAGACGCTGGCGCGCCACGCCCGTTTCGATCTGGAGCTGCGCTGCGACGGCGATCTGCATCTGGACGACCACCACAGCGCGGAGGACACGGCACTCGTGCTCGGGCAGGCTCTCGACAGCTGCCTCGGTGACCGGGCCGGCATCGAGCGGTTCGGCGACGCGACGGTCCCGCTCGACGAGGCGCTGGCCCGTGCAGCACTCGATCTGTCGGGCCGGCCCTGGCCAGCGATCACTCTGGGGCTCCGTCGGGAGGCGCTGGGCGGCATCGCATGCGAGAACCTGGAGCACTTCCTGCAGTCCCTCGCCATCGCCGGGCGCTTCGGACTGCACGTCGACGTCTTGCGCGGCAGCAATGACCACCACCGCGCCGAAGCCGCGTTCAAGGCCGTGGCCCGCGCGCTGCGCGCGGCCGTCCGACGCACGGGCGACACCTCCGTGCCGAGCACCAAGGGGGTCCTGTGACGACCCGCACGGCCGTGCTCATCCCGACCGGCGTCGCGAACCTCGCGTCCATCGCGGCGGCACTCCACCGTGCCCAGATGGAGACCCGGCTCGCCGCAGAGCCCGACGACATCCTGACCGCGGACCTTGCTGTGCTCCCCGGCGTGGGCTCGTTCGACGCGGGCCGGGAAGCCCTCGCCGAGCGGGGCTTCGACGAGGCGCTCTGCCGACGCATCGAGCAGGACCGCCCGACGTTGGCGATCTGCCTCGGCTTCCAACTCCTCCTCGAGGGGAGCGACGAGAGCCGGAAGGACCAGCCGGGCCTGGGCATCTTCGCTGGGCGGGCGCAGCGAATCGGGGACGAAGTCCGCGTGCCCCACCTCGGTTGGAACACGGTCCGGGCCATGCCGGAAGCCCGCTACCTCACCGACGGCGCCGCGGCCTTCGCCCACTCGTTCTGTCTCCGCAGCGCACCCGCCTCGGGCCACGCGGCGTGGACCGACTACGACGCCCCGTTCGTCGCCGCCGTCGAGCGCGGGAACCTGCTGGCCTGCCAGTTCCACCCCGAACTCAGCGGCAGCTGGGGGCGCGGGCTCCTCGAACGCTTCTGCGCCCAGTCGCTCGGAGGCGACGCATGAATCCCTTCCGCCGCATCATTCCGTGCCTCGACTGCCGCGACGGCAAGGTCGTCAAGGGCGTGCAGTTCCGCAACCTCGTGACCTTGGGGGATCCGGTGATCCACGCGATCGCCTACGAGTCCCAAGGAGCCGATGAGCTGGTCCTCCTGGACGTCTCTGCCACGCTCGAGGGGCGACTCGCCGGCATCGAGACCGTCCGCGCGATCCGCGAGCACCTCTCCATCCCGCTCGTCGTCGGAGGTGGCGTCCGTGATCTGGGCCACGCGGAGACGCTTCTCGAGGCTGGAGCCGACAAGGTGGCGATCAACTCGGCCGCCGTGGTCCAGCCGACGCTGATCGAGGATCTCGCCCAACGCTTCGGGGCCCAATGCACGGTGATCGCGATCGACGCCGCCCGTCGTGCTCCGACTTGTGACGGCTACGAAGTCGTCGTCCGGTCGGGCTCGGAGCGGACCGGACGCGACGCCGCGGACTGGGCCGCCGAAGCCACCGCACGCGGCGCCGGTGAAGTGCTGTTGACCAGCTGGGACCGGGACGGCACGCGGTCCGGCTACGACCTCGACCTCTGCCGCGCGGTGGCGTCCAGGGTGAGCGTGCCGGTGATCGCGTCGGGAGGCGCCTCGGGTCTCGAACACATGGCCGCGGCCCTGTCCTCCGGTGCGGATGCCGTCCTGGCGGCGTCCATCTTCCACGACGGCACCACGTCCGTCGCCGACGTCAAGCTGGGACTCCGCGCGCTGGGGATCGAGGTCCGTCTGCCATGATCATTCCTTCCATCGACATCCAGGACGGCCGCGCTGTCCAACTCGTCGGCGGCCGCGATCTGCGGATCGACGGCGGGGATCCGTTCCTCTGGGCAGAGCGCTTCGCGGTCGCGGGCGAGATCGCCGTCGTCGACCTCGATGCCGCACGCGGAATCGGCAGCAACGCACCGCTGATCGAGGAGCTGTGCCGGGTCGCGCGCTGCCGGGTCGGCGGCGGGATCCGTGACGTCGCGACGGCAGCGCGCTGGCTCGATGCCGGGGCCACTCGCATCGTGCTCGGCACGGCCGCGACGCCCGAGCTCCTGCGCCAACTGCCGCGCGAGCGCGTGGTCGCCGCCGTGGACGCGGTCCACGGCGAGGTGGTCGACCACGGCTGGACCCGCCGCACCGGACGCTCGGTCGAAGCGCAGATCGACGCGCTGCGGGATCACGTCTCGGGCTTCCTGGTCACCTTCGTCGAACGTGAGGGTCGGATGGGCGGAACCGCCACGCCCGACGAGGTCGAGAGGCTGGTCGAGCGTGCAGGTCCATGCCGCCTCACCGTCGCCGGTGGCGTGACCACGCCGGACGAAGTCGCCATGCTCGATCGCCTCGGCGCCGACGCCCAGGTGGGCATGGCGCTGTACGAAGGAACGCTCGATCTCGGGGCCGCCCTCGCCGCACCGTTGGTCTCCGATCGCCCGGACGGTCTGTTCCCGACCGTCGTCGTCGATCCCGACGGCCGCGCCCTCGGCCTGTGCTACTCGTCGACG
>JBEAPQ010000156.1:0-5865 GCA_041164325.1 Planctomycetota bacterium
AACGACTTCGAGACCGTCGGCAAGCCGAGCCAGCACTTCGGTTTCGTCGGGCTGAGGGTCGAGTCGGGGCACGCGGTGCGCCGCGGCGCGATCGCCGGAGAGGTCCTCGAACTCCTCGACGCTCCCCAGCGCCGGATCCTCGAGGAGGTCGTCGACGGTGAGGTCACGCAGTTCGAGGAGTTCCTGTCGATCCGCTCGCTCCTGTGCCGCGAGTTCGAACGCGCGCTGGTCGGCGAGACGCCGGATCCGGAGACCGTCGAGCGTCTCGGTCGAGCCATGGGGCGGGTCGAAGCGGAGATGACCTGGGGTCAGGCGCGGGGCATCCTGGCGGTGCGCTCGACGATGCGCGACGACCAAGCGCAGGCGCTGTTGGCGATGCGAGCCCGGTTCGCGCCGGATCGTGCGCCAGAGGGGGGGCGGCCGCCCGTCGATGACGCGCTGGCCGACACGGAGGTCGAGTCGAGTCTCGCCGGCAGGATCGCACGCGGACGGCAGGTCTTCGCCCAGTGCGTGCTGTGCCACGCGCCCGTGGGCGGCGCGCGCTCCGTGGGGCCGTCGCTCGATGGCGTGCTCGGGCGGCGGATCGCCAGCGTGGGCGACTACCCGATGTACTCACCGGCACTGCGAGACCACGCCTCCCGGCACGGCGCGTGGACCGCAGACCTCCTGGATGACTTCCTGGAGAGCCCCCGCAAGGCCGTGCCGGGAACGATCATGGGCTTCGATGGCGTGCGCGACCCTGCAGATCGGGCGGCGCTGATCGACTATCTCCGCTCTCGGGACGGCCAGGTTGGGGATGTTCCGGCCGCCGCTCCTCCGCGGAACGTGGCTCCTGCAGCTGCAGCTGCAGCGGAGCCCGCGGTACCCGCCGCCTCCGCTTCCCTTAAGGAAGCCACGACACAGGACCCGCAGCCCAAGAAGCCAACGACCGCGGGGCGGACACGAGCGGCGACGAACCGACCCAACTTCGTGCTCCTCCTGTCCGACGACCAGGACGCGGCCGGTCTGTCGGTGCGGATGGACCCCGACGAACCCCTGTCGGCGAGCTCGGTCGTTGCGACGCCGGCCGTCGCCCGCCTGGCTGCCGAGGGCATGCGCTTCCCACGCGGCTACGCGCCGGCGCCCGTCTGCTCACCGACGCGCGCCAGCATCCAGACCGGCCTGACGCCCGCGAGGCTGCGCTGGACGAAGGCTGCACCCAACGAGACGGGGCGCAGTCTCGAGGCGCCGAAGAGCGCTCGCCACCTCGCCGCCGAGTACACGACGATCGCCGAGGTCCTGCGCGCGGGGGGCTACGCGACGGCGCACTTCGGCAAGTGGCACCTCGGCGGCGGGGGACCGGAGTCCCACGGCTACGAGGTCAGCGACGGGGACACCGGCAACCAGGATGCGATCCCGCACAAGGACCCGAACCCCGTCGACATCTTCGGGATGACCGAGCGTGCCGAGGCGTTCATCGGGCGCGCGGTGCAGCAGAAGCGGCCGTTCTTCGTGCAGATGTCCTACCACGCGCTGCACCACCCGGAGAATGCACGCGCAGAGTCGATCGAACGGCAGCGGGCCGCCTCTCCGCGAGGCAACGACAAGGCGATCCAACGCGCGGCCCTCGCCGAGGATCTCGACGAAGGGGTGGGCCGTCTGCTCGCGTTCCTCGACGAGGCCGGGCTGCGCGACACGACCTTCGTCGTCTACACGTCCGACAACGGCGGCGGCGGAGGAGGAGGGGGCGGAGGCGGCGGCGGCCGCAACGCCTCCTACCTGAACGGCGGCAAGGGCGGGCTCGCCGAGGGAGGCATCCGCGTCCCGTTCATCGTCGCGGGCCCGGGCATCGAGGCGGGAGCGGTCGTGCGTGAGCCTGTGGTCGGCTTCGACTTCTTCCCGACGTTCGTCGACCTCGCTGGCCTCGAAGCGCCCCAGGGCCTCGATGGGAGGAGCTTCAAGGCCTCGCTGCTCGGCCAGGCGAAGGCGAATGCGGAGCGGGACCTGCTGTTCCACTTCCCGCACTACCAGGGCAAGTCGACGCCGCAGTCCGCGCTGATCCGGGGGCGCTACAAGCTCGTCCGTGAATACGAGTCGGGAGCGATCCGGCTCTACGACTTGGAGGCGGACCCTCGCGAGACCAAGGACGTGCAGGCGGCGCACGAGGACCTCACCCAGGAACTGCGCGCCGAGCTCGAACGGCAGCTCGAGGAATCCGGAGCCGAGCTGCCGACGGCGGCCGAGGAAGGGGTGGCTCCCCCGGAGCCTGCCCCCGCGCCCGAACGCGTGCGGCGCGGCGGGCGTCGCAAGGAGCCGTGACTCTCCGCGACGGCATGCGCCATCGCCGAGCCAGCACGTCGCAGCCCGGAGACTGATCGCGCGACCTGGTCTCCCGAGGCTGCGGAGCGGCCGCTCGGCGCGTCAGTCCCGGTGTGGGCCGACGTTCCTGCGGCTGGCGGCGTGGTGGCGGCGCGGGATCGCGGCGGACAGCAGCGTCGTCACCTCGTAGGACGAGCCGCCGACCGGGACCTGCTCCTCGGCACGGACCCGCTCGTCGCCCTGGGGGCCGAGCAGCACGACTTCGTCGCCCGGCCAGACCGGCTCCGGCAGCGCGCCCACATCGACGATCATCTGGTTCATGCTGACGAGCCCGACGATCCGGGCGCGTCGACCCTGGATCAGGACTTCCCGTCCCGTCCACGTGGTCCGGCTCAGGCCGTCGGCGTAGCCGCACGGCAGCACGGCCAGCGTCGTGTCCGTGGCGCAGACGTGGGTTCCTCCGTAGCCCACGCGGTCGCCTGCCCGCACCTGCCGCACCAGCGCGACCCGCGTGCGGAGCGTCAGCGTCGGCTCGAGTCCGAGTCGCCGCGCGGTCGCACCCAGTCCATGCAAACCGCCGCCGATCCGCATGGCGTCGAACCACGCGTCGGGCACGAGCGTCGAGCTCAGCGTGTTGCAGGCGTGGATCTCGGCGTCGAGACCGTCCTCACGGAGGGTGCGGAGCACGTCGGCGAACACTTCTGCCTGGCCCTGCGCGAGCGCCTCGTGGTCGGGCGTGATCGCCGCGAAGTGCGTGTACACGCCGGTCAGCCGCAGGGCCGGGAGCTGCCGGACGCGGGCGACGAGCGCGCGGGCGTGGTCGGCATCGATGCCGTGACGCCGGAGCCCCGAGTCGACCTCGATCTGGACCGGGAAGGGACCGTCGCGCCCCCGGCCCAGCGGGCCGCAGTGCGGATGGCGCTGGGCGGCACGGTCGAGATCGATCGCGAATCCCTCCTCGGCCAGGGCCGGAACCAGCCGATGCTCGAGGAGCTCCGGGATCTCGTGGGGGAGGCTCGGCCCGATCAGGTGGACGGTGGCGTCGATCCCCGCTGCCCGGAGCCGGGCGCCCTCCTCGACGTTGGCGACGGCCAGCGTGTCGACGCCGGACGCCAGGACGGTGCGGGCGACGTCGACGAGGCTGTGCCCGTAGGCGTCGCCCTTGACGACGGCGATCAGCCGCGCGCCCAGCGGGAGTCTTGCCCGCAGCCGGTCGACGTTGGCCGCCAGCACGTCATGGTCGACGTCGATCCAGATACGGGTCTCGCGGCCGGTTCCGATGGACCGGCTCGGAGTCGTGTTTCCGGGGTGGACGCGACGCACCATGGGGTGGGCCGCGATGGTAGCTCGCGCCGTGCCGCGAAGCTTGCACCGTCCGCGTCAGTTCGTGGACGTGTCGAACAGCGCACCCTGGGCAGGCGGTCGATCGGCGGCCGGCGCGTAGCGCTCGAGGTATCCCTTGAGCTTGAGCTTCTTCCGGGTGCTGTCGCTGCTCATGAAGCGGATCATCCCGAACACCGGTCGGGCGGGAGCCCACGGTCGGTCGTAGCGGCCGAGCACCCAGAAGATCCCGCTGTAGGAGTTCGGGTCCCGTCCATCGAGCGCGTAGCGGTTGTTGAGTTCGATCAGCACTTCGAGCGCGTGCTCGGGACTTGGCGTCCACTCGAGGACCTTCTTGCCCCAGAGCATCCGCAGGTAGTTGTGCATCCGCCCCTCGGTGCGCAGCTGATTCTGCGCGGCGTTCCAGATCTCGTCGTGCGTCGCAGCCTGGTCGAGCTCGTCGAACGTGTAGAGGAACGGGCGAGGGTCGGGACGGTGTTCCCCGAGCGTCTTCTGGACCCAGTCGGGCAGGGAACCGAATCGGTCGTAGTCGTCCGGGCGCTTCGAGCAGAAGTTGAAGCCGAGCTCGCGCCACGTGATCAGCTCGTCGAGGAACCCCTCGGCGGCCGGGGACATGCCCCACCACGCCCCAGCCTTGCCGTTGGCGACAGGCGACACGTCGTCCCCGCTCCACCCTTCCTGCGCGATCAGCGCGTCGAAGACCTCGTGGGTTCCGACGTGTCCGAAGTGGAGGTAGGGCGACAGGCCGGAGGCCGCGTCGTCGTCGGGGTGGTTGCGGGAGGTCCCGTAGCGGGAGAGCCGCGCGGCCAGGAACGACGCCAGGACACGGCGCCCCGCGACCGGCCCGCCGGGAAGCACAGCGGACGGCGGCACGCCGTGGTCGATCGGCAGGGTCGCGAGCCTCGCCGGCTCCGCGCCCAGCAGCCCGTCGTCGGCCGCGGGCCAGCGGGTCCGGACCTCCTCCGGGATCACAGCCTCGCCGTGGGCCTTGGCCCGTCCGAGCGGGTCCTTGGACGGCAGGGTGCCGAGATGATCGGCGAGGACCCTCTGCAGGTAGCGCCGGAAGTCGACGGCTCGCCCGAACACCCGGTCCGTCGCGTGCATCGGGTAGAGGCCGTTGCCGTCGACGGCCTCGACGCGGACAGGGGACCGTGCGGCGAGGGCACGGACCATGCGCGGCACGAACATGCACGGCCAGTCGTCGGTGACGACCACGCACGCGTCCTGTGCCAGCGCGTCGATCAGGCCCTGCCCCGCACCGGGAGCGGGCTCGACGTAGGTGTGGCACGTCACGCCCCGCTCGGCGCAGGCCGCGCGGTTGTCGGCCATGCCGGCGAGCACGAACGCGTGGTGTCGGTCGCTCGCCCACGGGTAGTCGACGCGCAGTGCCTCGACGATCAGGAGCGGCCTGCCGAGCGCCTCACAGTGCTCCACCGCCCGGTCGAGCGCGAAGCTGTGTCGGGTCCGGCGGGCTGCGACCATCCAGTAGAGGACGAACGCGCCGTCGGCGGCGATCGGCCGTTCGTTCTGGGCGGTGATCCGGACGTCGGGAACGGCTGCAGGCATGGGGCCCCTTTCGCGGCGGGGGAGTCCGCGGACGCGGCCGCGTCAGAACAGTCGGGGCAGCTTGAACTGGATCGGCGGGACTTCCTGGCCCGCTTCGACCACGAGCGTCCGGCTCGTCTGCTGGTAGCCGGTCGCCTGGACGTCGATCTGGTAGCGACCGGGGACCACGTGGTCGAAGCGGACGACGCCGTTGACGTCGGTCTGCGCCTCGTAGCGCCGGTTCCGGGTCGTATCGAGCGCGATCGCGCGGACGCGGACCCCGCCGAGCGCGTACTGGATGATGTCGAAGACCTCGATCGTCAGGCTGGGGCCGCGCGGGATCTTCAGCTGCTTCGACTGGACGCCGACGTCCAGGTCGTCGTGGACGAAGCCGGGCCGCTCGATCGTCACCTGATCCCGGACATCGAGGCCGATCTTGACGTCGTATTCGCCCGCCAGGACCGCCTCGAACAGTGCGGTCCCGAACGTGTCGGTGCGCGCCTGGAGCAGCGGGCGGCCCCGCGGTTCGCCGACCGCGATCAGCGTGACGTCCTCGTCGACGTAGGGCTGGAACTCCTGGTCGACGACGCGGAGCGTGAACGCGGCGGGCGGAGTGACCGTCAGGTCGACCTGTGGGTTCCAGGCGTCCTCCGCGACGCGCACCACCTGGCTCGAGCCGTT
>JBEAPQ010000157.1:0-12048 GCA_041164325.1 Planctomycetota bacterium
CACGGCGCGAAGATCCTCGGGTGGAAGCGCCGTCAGGATCTCGACGCGCACGGGCTGCAGGTACTCGACGTAGGTGCGCGCCTCGACCGGCGTGAACGGCTGGTCGTGCCGGAAGAATCGCGCGACCTCGAACCCCTGCCGCCCGTCCGGTAGCGGACGGAGTGCCGCAGCATCATCACCGCGCAGCACGCGGACGGGTCGCCCCAGGATGTCGACCAGGTCCACGAAGACCGCATGCCAGCCACGCCCCAGTCCACCACCCACGAACAGCGGCCCCGCCACGTCGTCCGTCGGTCGCACTTCGATCGGCACGAGGCCCGCCTCCGGACCCGCCCAGACACGACCCGACACGAGGCGCGCGTCGTCCGGAGACAGTCTCCAGCCGACCCCCTGCGCCAACCCATCCGCGCCGTCCCACGTGAAGACCGAGCGCTCCTCGAACTCACGCAGGTGGCGCGCGTCGCCCGCATCGGGAACACGGAGCACCAACGCATCCGGGAGCACCTGGATCCGCCCGGCCGGCACAGCCAACACGCGCTCTTCGACGGGCTCGGCCAACCGCACTTCGATTCCGTACGAGCCCGGCTCGAGCGGCCCGAAGCCGACCCGGGTCCGACCCGACGACGCGGAGAGGACTTCGGCATCGGTCAGCGCAGGATCGCCGCCGAGTCGGGTGAGGCGGAACCGGTCGAGCACGTAGATCGGGTTGTGGACGACCTCCAGCTCCTGCGGCGCCGACGACGCAATCCACTGGCCGTCGAGGAAGACCAGAGATCGACCGCGGCTCGTGTCTCCGCCTTCCGGCACGACGAGGTCGAGCTGCGGGTCCGCCGCCCGGATCTCGAGGTCCTCTTCGAACGTCCGGCTCGGGTTGCCGGCCGGGTCGAGCACGACGAACGCCCAGCGTCCCGAAGGCGCGCCGCGCGGCAGGACGACGTCGAGCCGCTCGCCGAGCGCACGGACTCCCGCCAACTCCAGGAACTCCGTCGCGGAGGGAGGTCGCGCCAGCAGCGCGAGACCCGGCTCCTCGCCGGTCAGACGGACGCGGAAACGCGCGCCGTCGCTGCCCTCGACGAGGACCAGGCCACCACGCGCTCCTGCGACCTCCGCGATGTCGGGAACGGCCAGGTCGATCGTCCCGAAGACCAGTGGAGTGGACCAACCGACGTTGCCCGCTGCGTCCGTGGCTCGCGCACGAAGTCGCACGGGGCCCTGACTCCGGAACCCGGGGAACGCCGCGCCCAACCACTCGATCGCCGTGGCCGCGTTGGCCTCCGCGCCCAGCTGAGCAACCGAAGCCTCCTCGGCGCGTCCGACCTGCGCGAAGAGCTCGCGTGCCACGATCCGACCGTCGTCGATCGCCTCGAAGCCGAGGCGGTCGCGCGCGCGCAGGACGTCGCCGCCCGGCGGCTCGACCGCGAGAAGGACGCCGGGTGCACGGTCATCGACGCGGACCAGCGCGTGGACACCGAGCGCCCGACCGTCCGCCTCGAACGACAGGGCCACCGGCCGGGACTCGGACGCAGCGGCGAGGCGCTCCGCGAACTCAGCCGCACCCGCCGCCAGGCGCACAGCCGTCCCCTCGACTCGCGTCCACGGACCCAGCGCGATCCGCTGCCTCGCTCCCTCGGCGTCGACGAGCATCACCTCCAGGTCCGCTGGGTCGAACCCGGCGAACTCGAAGCGCGTCGAGAGCAGGTCCGCGGCGCGGAGTTCCTGGACCGTGAGTCGGTCCGGGTCGACGTTCACGACGAGTGGGCCAGACCGGACCCCGAGGAACGGCAGGGACGAAGCCCCCGGCGCATGGGCGAGCGAGAACGCCACGGCCGAAGCCAGCAGCAGGATGACCGACAGCGTGGCGAGGAGCCAGCCGCCCGGGTGACCGATCCGGTGGAGACGCGCGACGACCTCGTCGGCGTGCGCGGGGCGGTCGGCTGGGTCCCGCGCGATCAGACGATCGACGAGACGCAAGAGGGAACGCGGCACTCCCGCGCGCGTGCGGAGTGGCGCCGTGCGGCCTTCGATCGTCGCGCGGGCAAGTTCACGCGGTGAGTCCCCGTCCACCGGGGCCTCTCCACTGAGGGCCTCGTAGGCGAGGACCCCGAGACTGTAGAGATCGGCCCGACCGTCGACCGCTTCGCCGGCCAGATGCTCGGGCGCCGAATAGGGAGGGTTCGCAAACCCGGCAGGCGCGATGTCGGGTGCTCCCGCCTCGCCGGCCGAGGGCAGCGGAGTCACCGCGATCCCGAAGTCGAGGATCTTGGCGGTCGGCTTCCCGTCCCGCAGCGTCACCATGACGTTGCGCGGCGTCAGGTCGCGGTGGACGACGCCTGCGCCGTGGGCCGCGGTCAGCGCCCGAGCGATCTGCTCGAGGAGCGCCACGAGGACCTGCGGTTCGACGACCTGCCCACCGCGCCACTCGTCGAACGTGAGCCCGTCCACGAACTCGACGGCCATGTAGACCATGCCGTCCCGGGCCACGCCGACGTCCATCACGCGCGCGCTGTTCTCGTGCACGACCCGGCCCGCCTTCCGCGCCTCCCCGAGGAACCAGGCCCGGAAGTCCTCCCGCGCGGCGAAGCGAGGATGGAGCACCTTGAGGGCGACGTGAACGAGCGAGACCTCGTGCACGGCCCGATAGACGATGCCCATCCCGCCCCGACCCAGGACGCCGACGACGCGATACTTGCCGTCCACGACCTGACCGACGAGGGGCGACCGGAGGTCCTCCTCACCGCGACGCGTCGGGAAGTGAACGGCGCTCGTGTCGAGCAGCGGGCCCCCGCAGTGCGCGCAGACCGGGGCAACGCCGTCGTCGGCCGTCACACCCTCGCACGTCAGGCAGGTTTTCACAGTGCGTCCTCGGCCGCCCCGGCCTCGGGGCCCGAGTCTAGCCGCAACCCCACCCCGGGCGCCGCATCCGCTCCGATGCTCGATGGCTCGATCCGCGGCCAGCCATGCGGCCCGTGGGCTCCGGGGATGCGGCCGCAGCCGCCTCTCGACAGCCGCTGGGTCAGCGCTCCTCGAGCAGGATGTAGTCCCGCCAGAGGTTCTTGAGTCGGAGGTCGCCGCGCAGCACGCCGGCGAGGCCCGGGTGTTCGGTCAGCACCGCAGCGAGCACGCCGGCACGTTGCCCCGCACCGACCGGACCACCATCGACCTCGGCGAGCCCGTAGTGGAACCACGCCAGCCCGCCCTCGGCCCTCTCGAGCCCGACGACGATCCGACTCGTCTTCGCGTCTGCGACGTAGTTCCAGCCGACGTTGCGGGGGTCGACGTGGGCGAGCCTCGGGCCGGCCTGGCCCACCGCCGGCGCAACCTGTTCGCGCCACTCCTGCGCCACAGCGGCCGCAGCCGCGAGACGGGGGTCGGGCACCGTGCGCCCGAACTCGAACGACGCGATCGGCACTGCGGGGACGAATCCGTCGACGCCGACCCGCGGCAGGTCGAGGGGCAGCGGACCCGGCGGCAGCACGACTCCCGTGCCGTCCAGCATCGCCACGCGGCGCCCTTCGGCCACGATCTCGACCTCGGGACGACGGAGATCGAGATCCACCAGGAAACGGTCCGGGAATCGCCGCTCGAACCGGACACTCCGCACGAACGGCGACGCGGCGATGCGCCCGCGGGCCGCCTCGGCTCCCTCGTCATCCATCAACGCGACTTCGCCACGCAGACGCGGCTCGAGGTCCTCGAGGACAGCGCGGAGCACGGGGCCGTCCACCCAGGGGGGCGCGACCACCGGGCCGATGCGATCGAGCGGGACCGCGACCTGATCCTGGACTTCCAGCGACAAGCGCGCCGAGGCGATCCGCCACGCGCGCGGTCCGGCGAACCAGAGGGTCGCGAGCAGCCCGCCCACGACGATCAACCGAACCGCCCACCTCCCGAGGGCGGTCCCGGACTCGGCTTCGCGAGGCATCGGGGATCTAGGCATGCTTGCACGGGCGGGAGGAAGGCCGCGCCGGAGCGCGGCTCCATCCCGAGGGAGGACCGGTGGACTGCGCCGCCGCGGGACGGACACGCGCGGCGCCGAACTTCACGGACCGCGACGAACACCCGTCGCGGATCGCGTGTCGACCACCGCACTTTCCGACGAGAGCGCCGTGCACTCCCGAGGGAACGCCGACTCCCCGACTGCGAAACCCTGACAGACCCCGCATCGCGCCGCCTCGGGTGCGCGCGTTCCGCCGGGGCCCGGGCGTCCACGCCCGTGACGACCAGCAGGGTTCCAGCGCAGCCGGACGACAGCAGCGGGGCTCGGCGTCAGTTCAGACGGGTGACGGCCGGCTTCTCGGCGACCGCGGGCTTCGCCGCGCGGGCGCCCATGTCGCCACCAGCCACGTCCTCGATGAAGATCTCGAGCGTGTCGAGCATGCTCTCGACGAGCTCGCGATCCATCGCAACCTCGGCGGTGCCCTTCGCGGCGTCGAGCTCGTGCTCCATCAGCCGGGCCAGGACCTTGAGCTGGGAAACGTGGCGGTGAACGAACTTGCCGGTGACGGCGTCGGTCTGCTTGTCCATGGGTGACTGCTCCTGGCGGGATGGGGAGGAACCCAGGCACCGCCCCGCAGGGTGCCGGGATGGTCCCAGGCCGGGCCGGACCTGCCGACACCCTTCCGCCCAGGACCCTTCGAGGTCACGATTCACGCTGGCTGCACGCGGCCACCCTGCCGAACGGCGGGAGGCCCCGGCTCACTGCGCTCCACCGGCGGTAGAACCGCCATGCCTTGGTGAAGAGCCGCGCCCGGTGTGCCCCGGAACCCGTGTGGATTCCAGGCGGGCCGGAGCATACCGTCCGGTCCTGCCGTTGCAACGCGACGACCGCCGCGCCGGCAGCCCCTGCCGGAACTGGTGCGTCGACCGAACCCGGCCGACGCGGCGCGCCCCGATGGAATTCAAGGGCTACACCCTCAACCCGTTCCAGGTCCGCGCCGCAGAGGCGATCGAGGCCGGGCACAACGTGCTCCTCTCGGCCCCGACCGGCGCCGGCAAGACGCTGGTCGCCGAGTATGCGATCGACCTGGCGATCAAGCGCGGGCGGCGCGTGCTCTACACCGCCCCCATCAAGGCGCTGTCGAACCAGAAGTTCCGCGACTTCCAGGAACAGGGGCTCGACGTCGGCCTGATGACCGGCGACCTGACTCTCGCACCCGGCGCGCAGGTCGTCATCATGACGACCGAGATCTTCCGGAACGCGGTCTTCGAAGCCCCGGAGCGCTTCGACGACGTCGACTACGTGATCTTCGACGAGATCCACTTCCTCGACGACCCGGAGCGCGGGACGGTCTGGGAAGAGAGCCTGATCTTCGCCCCGGACCAGATCCGGGTCGTCGGGCTGTCGGCGACGATCGCGAACCTCGCGCAGTTCGGACGCTGGCTCGAGGAGGTCCGCCCCCACGAACTCGAGGTCATCCGGCACGAGAAGCGCCCGGTGCCCCTCGACCAGAAGCTGTTCCACCCCGAGGTCGGGCTGTTCCAGATCGCGCAGCGCAAGCGCGCGCTGCAGGCGGTCGAACGCGCCCGACGCGCCGAGCGCCCGAAGACGGGCCCCGCGCGGGACCGGGAACGCGGGCGGGGCGAGCGCGGCGGGCGCGGTTTCCGCGGCCGGGTCACGCGCGGCCCCCATCCGACCCAACTGATCCTCGACCAGCTCCAGCGCGACGAACTGACGCCGATCCTCTACTTCTGCTTCTCCCGCAAGGAGTGCGAGATCAAGGCGGAGCGCAACCTCCACCGCGAGCTGCTGACCCGACGCGACCGGGCGCGCATGCAGGAGGTCTTCTTCGAGATCTGCCGGAAGTTCGAGCTCGACGCCGAGAAGGATCCTGCGCTGCGCGGCATCGAGATGCGGGCGCTCCGAGGGATCGGCTTCCACCACGCCGGCATGCTGCCGATCCACAAGGAGGTCGTCGAGCGCCTGTTCACGTCAGGACTGCTGCGCCTCCTGTTCACGACCGAGACGTTCGCTCTCGGCATCAACATGCCCGCGCGCACCGTCGTCTTCGATGCACTCCGCAAGTTCGACGGCGTGACCTTCGACTACATGCCCGCGCGGGACTACATGCAGATGGCCGGCCGCGCGGGCCGGCAGGGCATCGACAAGGCAGGCCTCGTCGTGTCGATCCTGGACGACGAGGCGTTGATCGACGCACCGCTCACCGACCTGTTCGGCGGCAAGGTCGAACCGATCCAGTCGCGCTTCAACCTGTCGTATTCGACGATCATCAACCTCTTCGCCCGGATGGGCTTCGATCTGCTGGACGCCTACGACCGGTCGTTCGCGGCGTTCCAGGCGAGTGCTGGCAGCCAGAAGCGCCGGGATCGGGTGCGGAGCCACGCGCGCGCTGCGCTGCGCGCCAAGATCGCCGTCCTGGCCGAGGCCGGCTACCTCGACTGTGACGAGGGTGGCCTGTTCGATCGAGGTCGGATCGCCCAGCAGATCAACGGCTACGAGATCCAGGTCACCGAGCTGCTGTTCGACGGCGTGCTCGACGACTGCGACATGCACCAACTCGCCTCGGTGTTCACGGCCATCGTGCACGAGCCGCGGCGCGGCCAGGAGCGCCACGAGGGTCACCGCATCCTGCCGGCCGAGGTCGTGCGCCGCGCCGACACGGCGGTGCGCCGCTTTGCCACCGTGGAGATCCAGCACGGGTTCGAGAACACGATCAAGCCGATCGACTTCGGGCAGACGATCGCCGTGATGGCGTGGAGCCAGGGAGCTCCGATGCGGAAGATCGAACACCTGACCGGCGCGGATGGCGGCGACTTCGTGCGCACGCTCCGGATGGCCATCCAGATGATGCGCCAACTCCGCGCCGCCCTGTCCCCGGAGTACCCGCTCTACGATCGACTGGCCGAGGCGATCGTCACCGTGAATCGGGACGAGGTCGACGCGAAGCGCCAGTTCGAGCTCGGCTGAGCCGTCCGCCCACACGCGCGAGGGCGAGGAGGACGATCACGATGCACGAGACCGACGTTGTGGTCCTCGGCGGCGGGACCGGCGGCTCGGCCGCCGCCAAGGCCGCTCATGACGCGGGCGCAGCAGTCACGATGTTCCACGTCGGGGAGCTCGGAGGGCTCTGCATCCTCAAGGGCTGCATGCCGACCAAGACGATGCTGCACGCGGCCCACCTGCGGCACCATGCGCGGCACCACGCCACGCCGGGCATCGCGCAGGCCGACCCGGGTTTCGACTTCGCGGCGATCATGGGCAACAAGGACGCCAAGGTCGCCCGGTTCCAACGCGCGAAGATCCAGAGCATCGAGGCCGGCGGCTACCGCGTCGTCGAAGCCCGCGCGCGCTTCACGGGCCCGGATGAAGTCGATGCCGGCGGTGTCCGCTACCGATTCCGGCGCGGAGCCGTCATCGCCACCGGATCGACGACCCGCCTCCCCGACCTGCCCGGCCTCGACGACATCGACTTTCTCACGAGCGACGACGTCATGGCGATGACGTCGCGACCGGCCTCGATGATCGTGGTCGGACTCGGAGCGATCGGGCTCGAGCTCGCCCAGTTCTTCGCACGCCTCGACGTCGAAGTCGATCTCGTCGGCCGACGGGCGGTGTTCGAAGACGTCGATCCCGACATCTCCCGCGAGGCGCACGCGGCCATCGGCGACGAGCCGCGTCTGAGGCTCCACGTCGTCCGGTCGATGGAGTCCGTCCGCGCCGTCGACGGCGGCATCGCACTCGCCGTGCAGACGGAGGCCGGACCCCGGACTCTCCGTGCGGAGCAGATCCTGTTCGCGACCGGACGGCGCCCCGCGCTCGACGGATTGGACCTGGACCGCGCGGGGATCGAACTCGACGCCGCGGGCCGCATCCGGGTCGGCCCGGACATGCGGACGACCAACCCGAAGATCTTCGTCGCCGGCGATGCGTCCGGACACCGGCTGCTCCTCCACGTCGCCAACTGGGAGGGACGGGTTGCCGGGCTCGGCGCCGCCGGCGTCCCGGGTCCCCACGCCGTCGAGGAACGACTCGACGTCGAGGTCGTGTTCTACGACCCGCCGATGGCCCGCGTCGGCCTCGACGAGCGCAGCGCGCGCGCGCGCGGCTACGACCCCGTGACGGCCAGCGCGCGGTTCCCGGAGACGGGCCGCGCCATCACGATGGACGTCCAGCACGGCCTCTGGAAGCTGGTCGCCGATCGCCGAACCGGTGAAGTCCTCGGCGCACAGATCTTCGGGCCGCGCGCCGACGACCTCGTCCATGTGATCAGCACCGCGATGTACCACCGGACCACGGCAGCGCAGCTGCTCGAGATGCCTTGGTACCACCCGACCCTGGCCGAGGTCGCGCTGTCCCTCGCACGCCAGATCGAGCAGCGGCGCGCGACTCCCCGGTGATCGCCCGGACGCGGGGCTCCACGATCCGGAGCGCGGGGACGATCGCGACCCGTGCGGGCTCGATCGCCGGATGCCTCGGAACCGCTCCGTCCGTCGCGGTGTCCGGACCGGATGCTCCCCGGAGCCGGCCCCGCTCGCGGCCGCCGCGGAGGCGTTCTCAGAGCGGCGCGCGACGCGGCATGTCTGCCCAACCGAACTTCTCGCGCAGCGTGCGGAAGAAGCTGCCTGGGCCGTGGGTCAACTGCCGGAAACGCACGTCGGTCGGCGAGATGTGCACACGATCCCCAGCCCGGACATCGATCGGGATCTGGCCGTCGACGGTCAGGACACACGGACCTTCGCCTCCGGTCTCCTTGACCTCCAGCGAGACGCCTTGGGCCACGGGAAGGACCAGCGGACGGAGAGTCAGCGTGTGGGGTGCGAGCGGGGTCAGCACCATCGCCTCGAGGCGCGGCGACATGATGGGCCCGCCGGCCGCCAGCGAGTAGGCCGTCGAACCGGACGGAGTGGCCACGACGAGTCCGTCTCCGGTGTAGACCGCGAGGTCCCGATCCAGGCGGTAGGCGTGGATCGTCACCATGCCGGCACGAGGATCCCGAACCAGCACGGCATCGTTGAGGAACGGCACCGGAGCCGTCCTCTCACCCGAACTGCGTTCGACGGACGCAGCGAGCATCATCCGAGGCTCCTCGACGAGTTCGTCGCGCAGAGCCGCACGAATGCCCTCGAGCGCCTCCTCGGGACCGAAGGTGGTCAGGAATCCGAGGCGTCCCAGGTTGATGCCGAGCGTCGGGCGCTGGGATGCGCCCATGCGTCGCGCGGCTCCGAGGATCGATCCATCGCCGCCGAACACGACCACCAGATCGACGTCGTCGCGCCCATCCAGACTCGCATCCCGCTGGAATTCGACCTCGACCACATGGCCGTCCATGCGCAGCTGATCCGCGATCGGACCGACCAGCTGGCTGACCTGCCCCTTGCGCTCGTCACCGACGATGAGGACGCGTCGCACGGGCTCGGGCCTCCGTCAGACGGGAGCAGAGAGGTTCGCGAGGAACCGGGAGGCAACGCTCGCCGGGTCGAGGCCGCACTCACGCAGCGACTCGTTGCGACTCGCGTGGATCAGGAACCGGTCGGGGATGCCGAGGACCTGGACGTGCGCCCGCACCGGCCCTTCGGCCGCCACGAGTTCGAGCACCGCAGAACCGAACCCACCCATCTCCGCGTGGTCCTCGAGGGTCAGGATGCGATCGTGACGGTCCGCGAGCGCCAGGATCCCGGCACGGTCGAGCGGCTTCACGAAGCGCGCGTTGACCACTTCGATCGACACGCCCTTCTGGGCGAGCATCTCTGCGGCCTCCAGCGCCGTCTGGACCATGTGTCCATAGGCGAGGATGGCGCCGTCACTGCCCTGGCGCAGGATCTCCATGCGACCGAGCTCGACCGGCTGACGCTCCTCGGTGACGCCCGGCAGATCGCCGAGGTCCGGGGCTCCGCCCCGCGCGTAGCGGATGCCGCACGGACGTCGCAACCCGATCGAGAAACGCAGCATCTCTTGGAGTTCGGGGCCGTCCTTCGGCGCCATCAACACGATGTTCGGCAGGGTGCGGAGGAACGCGATGTCGAACAGCCCGTTGTGGGTCATTCCGTCCTCGCCCACGATCCCGGCGCGGTCCATCGCGAAGACGACCGGCAGCTCCTGGATCAGGACTTCCGGGAAGACCTGGTCGTAGGCGCGCTGCAGGAACGTCGAATAGATCGCCGCCACCGGCTTCAGACCTGCACAGGCGAGCCCCGACGCGAACGCGACGGTGTGCTGCTCCGCGATCCCGCAGTCGTGGAACTGCTCGGGGAAGCGCTTCGCGAAGTCCATGAGTCCTGTGCCGTCCGGCATCGCGGCGGTCAACGCCACCACGTCACGGTCCTCGGCGGCGATCGCCTCCAAGCCCTCGGCGAACCAGTTCGTCCAGGCCTTCGCGTTGCGCTTGGCCTTGGGCTCTGCGGGGAGGATCACGCAGGGCTCGGTCTTCTCGGCCTTCTTCGGCGCAGGCTTGGCCGCGTGCGCGCGGTCGTAGCGTTCTTCGGAACCCGGAACGCCATGCCCCTTCTTCGTCCGGACATGCAGGAGGACGGGGCCGTCGATGTCCTTGACGCGTTCGAGGTACTGGATGACCTCTTCGACGTCGTGCCCGTCGATCGGGCCGAAGTAGTGGAGCCCGAGTTCCTCGAAGACCTGCCCCGGCACGACGAGCTTGCGGACGTGGTCCACGGCGTGGTCGACGCGTTCGTCGATCTCCTTGCCGATGACGGGGATCGACTGCAGGAGTTCGTGCAGCTTCTTCTTGGCCTGGTTGTAGACCGGCCCGGTCCGCACGCGGTCGAGGTAGCGCGACAGCGCACCGACCGTCTTCGCGATCGACCACGAGTTGTCGTTGAGGATGATCAGCGTGCGGTCGTTCTCGAGCCCACCCGCGAAGTTGAGCGCCTCGAACGAGCAGCCAGCTCCCATCGCCGCGTCCCCGACCAGCGCGATCGAGTAGCGCTTCCGGCCGGCATGCCGGTCGCCGGCGGAAATGCCGAGCGCTGCCGAAGCCGCCGTGCCGGCGTGCCCCATCAGGTAGACGTCGTAGGGCGACTCGGACGGGTTCGTGAATCCCGACAGGCCATCCTTCTGGCGCAGCGTGTGGAACCGATCCTTGCGCCCCGTCAGCAGCTTGTGCGGGTAGACCTGGTGACCGACGTCGAACACCAAGCGGTCGACCGACAGGTCGAACACGTAGTGCAGCGCGATCGTCAGCTCGACGACTCCCATGCCCGATCCGAGGTGACCACCCGTCACGGTGACGGTGTCGAGGATCGTCTTGCGGAGTTCGTTCGCGAGCTTCGGCAGTGCGTCGCGCGACAGCTTCTTGAGGTCGGCGGGCGAATCGATGCCGTCCAGCAGTGGGGTGCTCGTCATGAGGTCACGTTTCGGTGTCGAGGTCGCGACCGCCGCGGCGAGCTAGGCTGCGGCGGGACTTACGTCTTGCGGGCGACCACGTGGTAGGCCAGATCTTGGAGCAGCCCCACTTGGGATTCCAGCCCGACGCCGTCGGGACCGGACCGACAGGCCCTCCGGGCGAGCTCGGCAGCCTCCGCCGCGAGGCGATCCGCGGCGGCGATCGCCCCCTCGAGACCCAGGAGCGACGGGTAGGTCGACTTGCCGTGCGCGGCGTCCTGGCCGGGCATCTTGCCGAGGGCGTCCGCCGTTCCCACGACATCGAGGATGTCGTCGGCAACCTGGAAGGCCCGCCCGATCGTCCGGCCGTAGGCCCGGAGAGCGTCGAGGGCCGCCGGGTCTCCGCCGCCCGCGTGGAGGCCGACTTCCAGGCTCGCCACGATCAGGGCCCCGGTCTTGCGATCGTGGATCCACTCCAGGCGATCCAGGGTCAGGGCCTCACCGAGTCCTTCGGACTCGAGATCCCCGACCTGCCCACCCACCATCCCCAGGCTTCCGGCCGCCACCGCCAGCGCGCGCACCGCGGCCGGACCGGCATCGGCGACGGCCTCGAAGGCCAGAGTCAGCAGCGCGTCCCCCGCCAGCAGGGCGTTCGCCTCGCCGAAAGCGACATGGCACGTCGGCCGCCCGCGCCGCAGGGCATCGTCGTCCATGCACGGCAGGTCGTCGTGCACGAGGCTGTAGGTGTGGACCAA